>JADLGS010000035.1 GCA_020849205.1 Candidatus Falkowiibacteriota bacterium
AAAATTACGACATTTTAGTTAATACTCACACTGCTTTTAGTGATCAAATTCAAAAACTCAAAGTCGTTTTGTCACAAGAGATCAAGGATAACGAAAAGCGACTTGAATACATCGACATGCGCCTTGGAAATAATATCTACTATAAGTACAAATAGTGATTAAAACAGAGTGATAAGTAGTTAGTAGTAAGTAGTTAGAGGTAAGTATGCTCTTCTTAATAAATATAATACTTACTACTTATTACTTACTACTAATTTTATATGATATACTAACGTCATGAAACTACGAGCAAACAATTTTACCGACGCCGTTATTGCTATTACCTACGTATGTAATAGCCGTTGTGTTATGTGTAATATTTGGCAATACAAAGGACCGGCGCCACTTGATGTAACGGAGTACGCAAAACTTCCCAAAACACTCACCAACGTCAATATCTCTGGCGGAGAGTGCTTTTTGCGTTCAGATATCGCAAATGTCATGAAAACAATCAAAGATGCCGCTCCAAAAGCAAAATTTAAGATATCAACCAACGGTTTTGCTACTGCGCTTATCAAAAAACGTTTAGAAGAGATTTTGGAAGTTGTTTCAAAGAAAGATATCGCGATAGTTGTTTCTATTGATGGACTCGAAGAAATGCAACAGCAAGTTCGTAATATCCCTGATGGTTTCAAAAAGAATATGGAAACTATTAGAATTTGTCGCGAACTTGGCATCAACGACATTACCATTGCGTTTACAGCAGGGGACTACAATATTCATCAACTTATGGATATGTATGCGCTCGCAAATAAAATGGGAACTGAGTTTACTGTTGCAGCGCTTCACAACTCTGATCATTATTTTCAAATAACGACCAATAAAATTGATCATCTTAAAGACTTCCGAGATCAGTTCATGAAACTAGTACGAGCAGAACTTTCTACTTGGAATCCTAAACGCTGGGTACGGGCATTCTTTGAGTACGGTATTATTTATTACTTACTCAACAGAAAGCGTTTACTTCCTAACTACGCTGGACAAAAAGCATTCTTCCTTGATCCTAACGGTTTTGTTTATCCAGCTGACGTAAGCCCAAAGCCAATGGGAAACATCAAAGACTTTAATTCGTTTCAAGATTTACTTGATACACCAGAAGCGCAACAAGCAGCAGAGAAAGAGAAACAGAGTCCTCATTGGATGGTATGTACGGCTCGTACAGCAATTCAATCACATCCATTCAAAGTTATTAGCTGGATTCTCAAATCAAAATTCATTACATCGTCACTCAAAGATCCTGTAATTGAGTAATATTTTGAAATACGTCATCCTGAGAGAACGTAGTGAGCTAAAAGGATCTATTATTGTTTCTATTTGTACCTATATCGATGCGTCGCACAATATTTTAAACTAAATGTGTTATGAATGGGGTAGGTAACAAAAAACCAGCCTCTCGTAAGAGGCTGGACACATTTTACATTACTAAGGCTCTGTACTGAGGATGAACCACTAGTAGAGCTTTGTGATCTTGGTAGATCTCAAAATAGTTTCGTCGCGCTACATAAAAGATTCTTGTTTTAATTTTGAATCCAGGACGAGCGCTAAACGGTATATGGACTCGATTTGGCATCGCGATTGATGGCGTAGCTTGTTTGATCTGTACGTCATGTAGGTGTACAAAGTCGTAGTCAACGAAGTCTAAGAGCGTTGATGGATACAAGACGATGACATCGTTAGTATTAATCCTGTGAATACCAAACGACATCTGAGTTGGTAGCGAATCGATTACAGCCCGTAACGGGATATTGAATCGATACTTATCATCAAGGAGTGAGTGGTACAAACCGGGGATTAAATTCATATACCTCCGATGTAGGAAATGAACGATTCAACACCATACCATGCATATATAATGAAATCAAGCCTTTCCCCTCATCCCAAGCGTCGTATAAGATATATTGTGCGACTCATCATGAATAGTATGTTTTATAAATAAAAAAGCCAGGGTCGTTGTTCCCTGGCTAAACCTTGTGCAAAATAATTGTTACGCAGCTTTGATATTTAATTGGCAACCGTACTGTTTTATCAATTTTCGTAAAGTACAAGCCCTTCTACATGATACATTAATCAATCGATTACCTTGGCGCATATACATCCCCTTTTGTGCTACATAGGAGCTGTTTATAAGCGCAAGAAACACCTCGATTTGGTCTAACGTCATGTTTTCAAACATTCTGTGGTACAGATCGTGAAAGCCGACTGGCCATTGTACTTCATTTTCAGGTACCCTGAGACCTCCTACGCTTTGAGGTAGTATGTGATGTACGTTGTTATGGCGCATAAGCTTTAGATAAGGATGTAGCACTTGTTCTTCATACTCATCTACATCAATGAGAGTATTTTCGATCCTAGACCGAAAATGTTTACCTGCTATGAGTTTTTGTTTACCAGTAATAATATTACGTTTTATATCGCGTATATCATTAATGGTAAAACTTTGCTCCGGCACACTAATGGCGCGTAAAAATGTCATGCATTCATCCGGTACAAGATATGTAAACAAAGCTTCATAGGCTTGAGAAAATTTTCCACTCCACGCCGCAATGTTCGCAGGATCATCATTACTACCTCCTCGAACACTAGGAACTATTAAGCGTGGAGCGTACCGTCTATGTTCGTTCAAGCAAACCTCCAAATTTGTAGTTTAAAATGTACGAACGAATACATACATTGTAACGCTAGATGCTGTATCTGAAAAGAAAGTTATGCACAAAAAAAGTAGTAAGTATTTTTTCACTTATATTCAAGGCTACCTTGAATACTAGCTACTATCTACTTACTACTTTTTTCTTATGGTAAATACAATAAAGGATCAACTGGTATACCGTTCAAGCGCGTTTCGAAGTGAAGATGAGGTCCGGTTGTGAAATTACCTGCGCCAAGCGTACCTGGCTTCCCTCCTGATTTTCCAATAACATCACCCGCTTTTACAAACTGATCTGCTTGAACAAGAATTTTGTTCACGTGCCCAAAAACCGTTGAAAGTCCATTATCATGAATCAATGTGATATACGAGTAGCCATATCCGTTATTACGAGCGCGCGCCACGTAACCATCGGCTGGCGCGACTAAGTCGCTTCCTTGAGGCGCGCGGATATCGATTGCTGAGTGTTCAAAAAGATAACGATAAGGATAGTCTGGATCATTAAAATACGTCGTAATGCCTTTGCTTTCAACTGGCCAAACGACAAATGTAGTTTTTGGGTCGGTACTTCCTGAGCGAAGTCTTGTAATCTTTTTCTTGATTTCGTCTTTAATATTCGTAATCGATGCGTCAACTTCTTTTTGAACATCCTTAGCTTCTGTCAAAAGTCGCTGATACGTTACTTCAGAGCGCTTAGTGTCATACAAAATTGATTCTTTTGCGGTTTGTTGCTCCTGAAGTCTCATCTGTCTTCCCTCAAGCTCATCTTTGAGATTTTGAAGCGAATCTTTGTATGAAACGAGTTGTTGCTTTTGTACTTCTAGATTTTCCTTGAGTAACTGGACTCTATCGATCGAATTTTTAATATCAGCTTGAATTTGTTCAAGAGAATTAAGCTCGCTAAAAAATTCTGAAAACGAACGATTGAGAAGTAAAATTTCTAACGCGCTTCGCTTCCCCTGCTTATTAAGCATCACAATATACTCCGCAAGTCTATCTTTTTGACTTTGAATCTCCTCTTCCTCTTTTTGAATGACGGTTTGAATTGCGTCTATCTCAAGTTGCGTTTTATCAAGAGTTAGTTGCGATGTTTTGATATCAAGCTCAACTTTAGTGATCTGATTATCAATCAAAAGTAGCTGAGTTTGAAGCGATACTGATTGACGACGCGCTTCTTCGATTTTTTGTTGATACGCTTTTGTGGCTTTTTCTAGATTCTTAAGCTCACTTTCTTTGTCTTTAATTTCGCTAGTAAGCTCGATCACATCAGGATGATTTGCGTAGGGTCCAGTTAATGAATCTTGCGCAAAAACAAAACCGGGTTGAAACAACAACACAAAAATAAGCAATGATGCTAAATCTTTATTCATATCTATAGTATATCACAATTCGAGCGCTGATCGTAAGCGTTTAAGAGTTTCTGTTTTACCTAAAATATAGGCAACTTCAAAAGGATTTGGAGATTTGTCTTGACCAGTCAAAGCAAGTCTCATTGGCCACAATACATCACCTACTCCATAACCTTTTTGTGAGATAAATCCTTTTATATCTGATTCTAGCGCGGATACTTCCCAATTTTGCAACGTATCAATAAATTCAATAAGTTCGCTTAGTATAGCGCGAGTAGCTTCGGGCGTTGATTTCTTCCATGGCAACTGAGCTCGTGAGTATCCTCCAGTCACAAAAATCCATTGATTTTCCGCAAACCATTCATCGACTTGCGATAAAATGCTGATTCTTTCGCGAATTAATTTGGTAATATATTTCAATTTATCTTGATCGCTTGTGATGTCTGGACGTTCACCTGAAATATGACGAACGATTGTTTGTCCAATGAGCGCATACACCTCGTCAATACTCATTTTTTCGCGCAAATAAACTTCATTCATCCACAATAACTTAGTTTGATCAAATACTGCGCCGGCTTTATGAATATGACCAACGTCAAAAACTTTTAGTAACTCATCAAGACTAAAAATTTCTTGTGTTGATCCAGCACCCGGATTCCATCCTAGTAATGCAATAAAATTGAGTAGAGCTGCCGGTAAATATCCTTTCTTTAAATAATCTGAAGTCGCTACATCGCCTTGACGCTTTGAAAGTTTGGTTCTGTCAGGATTTAATAATAATGAAACATGAGCATACGTTGGTGGCACTTTTTCAAAAGCTTGATACAAAAATACATGCTTAGGAGTTGAAGAAATCCACTCTTCACCACGAAACACATGCGAAATTTCCATTTCGATGTCGTCTACTACCGCAGCAAGATGATACGTCGGAAACCCGTCTGACTTAATTAGTACCTGATCATCAACTTCAGCATAGTCGTAAGTGATATCACCACGAACCATATCGGTAAATGTTACCTTGCCAGATTCAGGAAGCGCTAAACGAATTACATGTTTTTCGCCTTGAACAAGTTTTGTGTTCACTTCTTGAGGAGTATAATTTTCTCGTAAATGTTTGCGTTTCAAAGGTTTATGCTTTTCCGCAAGATCAGCTTTGATAGCTTCAAGTTCTGCGTCAGAAACGAATGAATAGTACGCCAATCCTTTATCAAGTAAAATTTGAACATACTTTTTGTAGATTTCAAGACGTTGTGATTGATAGTACGAAGCCTGTGGTCCACGTTGTTTAATTACCCCACCATCAAGGTATGGACCTTCATCGTTGATGATTCCAAGAGTTTGAAGTGAATTGATAATATCATCAACGGAACCTTCGACGTAACGACTTCTGTCGGTATCTTCGATACGTAACAAAAAATCACCGCCATTTTGCTTGGCGTACAAATATGAATATAGCGCGGTACGGATACCTCCGACGTGCATCATTCCTGTCGGACTAGGCGCAAATCTTGTTCTTACTCGTCGAGTCATAATGGATACAGTCTAGCATTAATCAAGATATTTTTCAAAGGATTGCAAAATGATTCGAGCTAAGTTTTTGCGATGATCATGTACACTATCAATTAAGTGTAGTGGATCAACCCATTTGTAAGCCGAAAATTCGTGATTATCAAGTTGAATTTCGCTTTCTTCGCCATCAAAACGAACCAAAAACACGTCTTGTTTTTGACCCTTGAACGGATAAAATAATCGCGCGTTTCGCGACCAATTAAACGTGTAATAACGTGGTGATCTATCAATAATTGTTATAGAGGTGATACCCGTCTCCTCTTTCACCTCTCGAAGTACTGTCTCTTGAGCAGTTTCGCCTTTGTCCATACCGCCTTGTGGAAACTGCCAGTGCTCATAGCGTGATTTATCTCCAACACGAGGTATGCGCTTGCAAATCAAAATCTTTTTGTCTTTATTCATAATTATAGCAACAACGCCTCTACGATAGAGCGCGAAATTTCTGATGCGCCATAGCACGCATGTCAAAGGAAAAATAATAACTGCATTAATGATGCGTTTAATTCTTTTTGGTTCTTGAATTAACCGAAAAAGCCACTCAAGTCCATACTTTCTCATCCACAGTGGCGCGCGTGGAATCGATCCTGACAAAAAATCAACGGTACCACCGACTCCAATAATAAATTTACACGAAAGTTCGTGCCTATAACGATCAATAAAATATTCTTGTTTAGGAGCGCCAAGATTCACCAATATAATATCTGGTTGCGCTTGTAGTAAACGAGTGATGAAATCAGGATACTCGCTCACGCCTTGCGCACTAAACTCTCCGCCGTGAATGTAATCAATGCTTAGCCCTGGATAGAGCGCTTTACAATTTTCAATAGCAGCAATCCCCGTTTTTCCACGACCGCCAATCAAAACAACTTTTGCGCGTTTTTTGGCAGCAAGTTTCAAGAGCTCATGTGTAAAATCAACACCCTGAACACGATTCACCAATTCTTGACCCTGAATTTTGGCGCCCAACTTTAATCCAAAGCTATCAGGCAACGCAAGATCCGCCAACTTTGTAATGTCTCGAAGCTTTGAGTCGTGATATCCTTTAAGACAAATTTCGGCATTTGGAGTAACGCCGTAATGACATTTATTTCCACGCAAAAATTGCTCTACTTGCATGAGAGCATCGTTCATAGAAATATCTTGCACCTTACAACCTAAAATAAATTTCTCATTCATTATTAATAGTATAACATAATCATTATAACCGTGTCTCAGTGAATCCGTGTTTTCGTGTAATTAAAAAGCCCGGTTGCGTGATGCAATCCGGGCTACACGTGATGCTCGACTAGGCTTGGAATGAATCCAGCCTACCTTTCAGATATCCAATTACCCACTCCCTCCTTTCGTGCAATTCTTCACGAATAACTTCAGTCACCACAATCGCCACATTACTTGTAGCGCGCGATGAAAGAATCTGAATTATTTGCTCCAGTTCTGCACGATTACAGCTATCAATCAGCTTGACCATTGCTTCCAGACTTTTCATAACGACCTACCGATTCGCTGCGGTAAATACAGCTAGCTCAGTATCAAGACCTAGGCAAGCAAATGTTGCCTTGTCGTTGAGCATCAATCCTTCAATTACATGCTCAGGATGACAGGCCTGTTCGGCTTTCAGCGTTGCCAAAAGCTTTTCCAGACCTGAATTCTTGACCAGTGCCACAGCGGCCTTGCGACCTTCGCTCTTGGTTTCGTCCGCCTTAACAGCGGTAGCAAAGAACAGGGTCGCGAACATGATGGCCAATACGGCGATCAGGGTGGTCCAAGGGTTGGGATGGGAAATTTCACTAAAATGTACGGTTGATTTCATATAACCTCCATGGTTTGGTGGCCAGAATTAGCCAATCCATACTGAAATCATAATATAATATCATAACTTTGCCATTTTGTCAATACTGTGTCTTAGTGAATTACTAGTTACTGGTTACTAATTACTTATTTCTAGTTACTCTAAACAGAACTAGCAATTTGTAACTAGTTATTAGGAATTAGAAACTTCTATATCAATTAGCAGTCTTGTCCTGTGAGTGCTAACATGGTATAATTGACACTGATATAAATTAAACAATTATGTTCAACAAATTTACAACCAAGTCCCAGGAGGCGATGAGAAATGCGCAACAGCTTGCTATTGAAAATAGTAATCAGCAGGTTGATGTCTTACACGTACTCGCTTCCCTTTTGTCGCAAGACGAATCGCTCGTCTCAACAATTCTCAAAAAACTTGAAGTTGACGTCGCGAAACTAAAACAACTCACCTTCAAACAAATTGAACTTTTGCAAAAGTCAGAATTTGAAGTTTCTGTTACGCAAATGTTTTTGACGGAAAGTTTGGCGCGCGTAATGTCGGGCGCGGAAATCGAAGCGAAAAATCTTAAAGACGAATACATTTCAACAGAACATATTCTTTTGGCAATGCTTAATGTTAAATCGGTTGTCAAAACAATGCTTGATGCATTCAAAGTTTCGTATGACGATGTGTTGGATATTTTGTCTGAACTTCGAGGATCAACTCGAATTACTGATCCCGATCCAGAATCAAAATTTCAGGTGCTTGATAAGTACACGATCAACATGACAGAGCTCGCGCGCCAAGAAAAATATGATCCTATTATTGGACGTGACGACGAGATCCGTCGTGTCATGCAAGTGTTGTCTCGAAGAACAAAAAACAATCCCGTCCTCATTGGCGAAGCAGGTGTTGGTAAGACTGCTATTGCCGAAGGATTGGCGCAAAGAATCGTTTCGGGAGACGTTCCAGAATCTCTCAAAAACAAAGAACTTCTCTCTCTTGATCTTGGCGCGCTTATTGCCGGCACGAAGTTTCGTGGTGAGTTCGAAGACCGTCTCAAAACCGTTGTCAAAGAAGTAGAAAATTCTGCTGGAAATATTATCTTGTTTATCGACGAAATGCATACGCTCGTTGGCGCCGGCGCAATCGAAGGATCGCTTGACGCATCAAATCTTTTGAAACCAGCGCTTGCGCGTGGCAAAATTAGAGTAGTAGGCGCGACAACGCTCAAAGAGTATCAAAAATATATTGAAAAAGATGCTGCGTTTGAACGTCGTTTTCAACCGGTCTTCGTCGCTGAGCCAAGTATCGAAAATACTGTGGCAATTTTGCGTGGTATCAAAGAAAAATATGAAGTGCATCACGGTGTGCGCATCAACGATTCAGCGATTGTCTCTGCATGCGAACTTTCTTCTCGCTATATTACTGATCGCAACCTTCCCGACAAAGCTGTTGATTTAATTGACGAAGCTTTATCAATGATTCGCATGGAAATCGACTCGATGCCAGAAGAACTTGATAAGCTCAAACGCAAAATTCAACAACTCGAGATTGAGCGCGAAGCTCTCAAAACTGGTACTGACAAAGACACAAAAGAAAAACTCCGCAAAGTTGAAAAACAACTCGCTGAGCTCAAAGAATCATCATCAGCAATGGAGTTGCAATACAAAAACGAAAAAGATCTCATTAACAATATTCAAAATAACAAAAAAGAAATTGATCGTCTCAAACAAGAAGCGGAAATTTTGGAACGTCGCCAAGAGTTTCAAAAAGTTGCCGAGATTCGTTATGCTCGCATTCCCGCTCTTAACTCAGACATCACAAAACTCGAACAAAAATTGTCTAAAATGCAAGGCGCGCATCGCTTCCTCAAAGAAGAAATCACCGAGGAAGATATCGCAACCATCGTTTCACGTTGGACTGGCGTTCCTGTAAACAAAATGCTTGCTTCTGAAATCGAAAAATTGATTGATGCCGAAAAAGAATTAGCTCGACATGTTGTTGGTCAAAAAGAAGCAATCAGTTCCGTTGCAAACGCGCTTCGTCGTTCTCGATCTGGTATCAGCGAAGAAAACAAACCAATCGCTTCTTTCCTTTTCATGGGACCAACGGGTGTTGGTAAAACTGAACTTGCAAAAAGTTTGGCAGAGTTTATGTTTAATACACAAGAAGCCATCATTCGAATTGACATGTCTGAGTACATGGAAAAGCACGCAACTGCTCGCATGATCGGTTCACCTCCGGGATACATCGGTCATGATGAAGGAGGTCAGCTTACCGAGATGGTTCGTCGTCGCCCATACTCTGTGATTTTGTTCGACGAAATCGAAAAAGCGCATCCGGAAGTATTCAACATCTTATTGCAAATTCTTGATGATGGACGCCTCACAGATTCAAAAGGACGAGTGGTTAATTTCAAAAACACCGTCATCATCATGACTTCTAATCTTGGTTCTGATTTACTTCGCGAATACGCAATTGGTTTTGCGGAAAACAAAACTATTGGAGTGCAAGAAGAGCACATGAAATCAAATGTAATGGATGTTTTAAAGCGTAATTTTAAACCAGAGTTTATTAATCGCCTTGATGACATCATCTTCTTTCACGCGCTCAAAGAAAAAGAAATTGAGTCAATCGTTGACATTCAACTCGAAAAAGTTACACAACGCCTCGCAACTCAAAAATACAAACTCTTGTTTACGCCAAAAGTCAAAAAACATTTGGCAAAAATTGGTTTTGATCCACTCTTTGGCGCTCGCCCACTCAAACGCGCAATTCAAAAAGAAATTCTTGATCTATTGGCGCTTGAAATTATCAAAGGTGATCTTGCTAAAGACAAGAAAATTAAGATTGATGTTTCTCACGATAAAGTAGTTATTGATTAGTTGAGAAAGGCGATAATTTTTGTTATACTAACAGATATGAAATTCACTCGCCTAACCTCACTTTTAGTTGCTGGCATCATTACTTTTTCTCCGCTCGCAACACTTGCTCAAACGGTCCCGAATTTTGACCCTAGTTTTATTTTGTCTAACAACGACCTTGATGATCATACAAGCATGTCGCTTGGCGACATAAGCGCTTTTTTGACATCACAAAATTCTTTTCTTGGAAGTTATACAACAATAGATACCGATGGCTTCGCGAGAAGCGCTGCAGAAATAATTTATCTTTCAGCGCATGCCAACAAAATTAATCCTCGATGGATCTTAGTCACACTTCAAAAAGAACAAAGCCTTGTACTCGAACAATCATCGCCTATTCAAGACAGATTAGATTGGGCTATGGGATATGGCGTTTGTGATAGCTGCTCAAAAGATGATCCAGGAATTCAAAAGTTTAGAGGATTTGCAAAGCAAGTACGAAGCGCATCAGCTCGCATACGCTACTACCTCTCAAACCCACACCAGTTTAATTTTAAAGCTGGCGAAACATACACCATTGATAATCAGATTGTTACTATTAAAAATCAAGCTACCGCAACTTTTTACAACTATACTCCGCACATCCACGGTAATCAAAACTTTGTAAAAATTTGGTCTCGTTGGTTCAAGAAGTCTTTTCCATCAGGAACATTGGTACAAGTGCCCGGTGAAAAAGGAGTTTGGTTAATCGTTAATGGTTCTCGCAAAGCAATTTCATCGCAAGCAGTCCTCTTTTCTCGTTTTGCTAAGCGACAAATCTTACCAATCTCAACCGTAGATTTACTCAACTACCCCGTCAGCACAAGCATCCGTTTTCCAAATTTTTCACTCGTGGGAGATCAAACGGGTACAAGATATCTTCTCGTTGATGATCAAAAAAAGCCATTTGAATCACTCGAAGTATTTGCAAAGTTAGGATTCAATGAAGAAGAGATTGAATGGGTACTCACAACAGACCTTGAAGACTACAAACTTGGGAATCCTCTTACACTCGCCTCAGCTTACCCACTTGGTCAGTTACTACAAGATACAAAGTCAGGCGGTGTGTATTTTGTCCAAGACGGCATCAAACATCCTATTATCGACAAGTCGGTTCTTGCTATCAACTTTCCAAAGCGAAGTATCAGCAAAGCAACGCCAGAATCACTTGCATTATATCCAACCGGCGACAAGATTCGCATCAACGACACTACACTCATCAAATCACCAACTTCACCCAGCGTCTACGTAGTATCCGATGGCAACAAGCTACCGATCCTTGATGAAAAAACATTTACAACTCTTGGATACTCTTGGAATTCAATCAAAACTGTTCCTGATGCTGTGTTAGCGCTCCATCCAACAGGCGAAGCGCTTGGATCGCAATCAACAATCTCTATTGCTACTACACATTAAACTCACTATGCTCGTTTACGCTTCACTTATCCCACACCTACCAATAATCGACAAAAACGATCCTCACGTTACACCTGAATCTGTAACTGTACTCAACGAAATTTCTCGCATCGGTTTAGAATTGTACGCAGCAAAACCTGACACCATCGTTT
>JADLGS010000036.1 GCA_020849205.1 Candidatus Falkowiibacteriota bacterium
ACGAAGACGCTGAAGTTGAGATTGCGTTTTTGGATAATCAAGTGCAGTTTAGCTTTCAAAACGTGCAGGTGATTTCACGGCTTATCGAGGGGGTGTTTCCGCCATATCAAAACATTATTCCAAAGAGTTTTAGCGTAACTGCGATAATTCCAAAAAATGATCTTGCGAAAGCGGTTAAGACAGCGTCATTGTTTTCACGAACAGGAGTTTTTGATGTTGTGATTGAATGTAAAGAGGGTAGTATCGTAATTTCAGCCCTCAATATGCAACTTGGTCAAAGCAAAACGACTATTGACGCCTCAGTTACTGGGAGCGGTACTATCGTTTTGAATCACAAATATCTTCTTGATGGACTCAATTCAATTGACTCTACCTCTGTGGTGTTTACCATGAATAATGAAAATAGTCCGTGTCTCTTGCGTGCAGCAGAAACACTTGATGGAGCGCAATCGATTGAAAAGCAAGACTATTTGTATATCATCATGCCTATTAAACAGTAGAGTTGATTAGAGAAGTGGTTAATTGCTCAATTAACTAATTCTTTAATTAACTAATCAACCAATTTTCATGAAAAAAATAATCTTTACACTTCTTGTGTGCTTATGTCTTGGTGTTGGATTATTTTTTTATTTTAAAATCAATCAGCAGACTGTTGAGGTGATAGCGCCAACGAAAAATACTGCCAAAAATTTTCCCGATACAATTGACGCAACGGTACAAGGCACACTTCAGGATCAAATTAATGCCGTGCAAGTGGATGTTTCTTTGGAAGAGCTAGAACAAAAACTTGATACACCGCAACCTACTTTAATCCCAACTATCGAAGTTTTTGCCTCAACGTTACATAAACCTTTGGGAATTGCTTCGCTTCCTGATGGTCGAGTTCTTGTAAGTGACGCGGTAGGCGGAACCCTAACACTCTTTAAAGATGCTGATGGAGATTTCGTGAGTGACGAAAAAATTGTTGTTGCTCGTGATTTAGCCTATCCATCAGGCATTGCTCTTGTGGGGAACGATGCGTATGTCGCGACGAGTGATCGTGTGGTTATGTTCCAAAATGTTGCGCAAGCAACTAAAACCCTTACTCCTCAGACCGCAGTGTTATTGGAGTCAAAGGATGAGAACGTTGCTCATGAAGTATTTGTCCACGATAACGTATTGTATATTTCAACATCATCGCGATGCAATGAATGCGTTGATTCGTTACCCTATGGTGCGATTTTGGGAATCAATCTCGTTACGCGAGAGCAACGTGTGGTCGCGCAAGGAATGACTTCGCCACAAGGCTTAGGAGTTGTGAATGGAGAAATTTCATTTTTTACTTGGGCGCCCTACACGCATCTTCATGAGAATGATAGTTTGAAGTTTGCACATCATGATAAGGATAAACAAGTCCAATTCAAGCATGGGTTGCATCCTACGAATTTTTTGAATTATAACGCTGAACTTTTCCCGGAATGGAAAGGGAAGTGGGTTGTGGTGCTAGGCGGCTCATTTATTGAGACTTCACCACTTGGATATGAAATTGGAGTATATGATAACTTGAACGATTTTGCCTCGTATGAATCTTTGTTTCCTCAGTCGTTCCTTCGTAACAAACAAGTTCGCGCAAAACCACATGCGGTTGCCATTGGCGCCCGCGGCGAAATATATATAACAGACTCAATGAATGGCAAGATTTTCGTGATTACCAAGAAGTGAACTATTGCCAAAATTAGGTTTCTTGTGTAGTATGTTTTTACATTGCACTTTACGTGGAGTAGTAACATGACAACCAGGAGCAAGAAGATGTTGAAATTGTATACGCAGACACAGGAGGTTGCGACTCGTTACCGAGTCCAAAATGTTCGCGAATTACGAGATCTCAAAAAATCCCATCCGTTTTTGCCAGAAAATCCCGAGGAGGTTTTTGGTGATTTGTGGCCAGGGGCGTCAAAATTTTTCGCTCCCTCATGTATGACTGTTCAAGAGTTATTTGAATTTATGAAGAAGCGTCGCGTGTATGATGTATTTATACTTCATCATATTCGGCGGCGTGAACCGCATCTACGCATTCCACGGTCTCTGCACACGTTTTATAGCACCGCAGATTACAACTGGCTACGCAAAGAACTCCAAAAACTTCGTGAAGAACGTAATGTACCTCGAGTTTCACTTTCCGAGGTGCAAAGAGATATTGTGTATACGGCATCTAAGCATCGAATTTTGCCGTAATGTATACTTATACGACCCGCATCAATTATGACGCGGGTTTTTTGTTAATGTACTGGCTTCTGACTCCTGACTTCTGTTATACTGATACCATGTGGTTAATCTACGCACTCACTTCATATCTCTGCACTGCAACGACGAGTGTTGCTGACAAGATCTTACTCAACAAGATTGTGTCGCATCCTTTTGTTTACGCATTCACCATTGCGATGCTTGGTTGTGTTGTTGTTTTTGCAATACCATTTGGCGTTACTGTTATACCTCTTACGTACCTTTTGTGGTCACTACTCAGCGGTGGTTTATTTGTGGGAGCGCTGCTCGTTTTATTTACTGCGTATAAGTTATATCCTGTGAGCGTTGCGGCTACAATTGTCGGAGGCGCGCAGCCAATCGCAACCCTCGTGCTTGCAAACATCTTTTTGGGTGAATCACTTTCGATAAGCGCTTTGATTGCGGTTATTGTGCTCATCATATCAATCGGCTTTTTGTCATACTCACCAAAGCAAAAGATTGAAATTAAGCTCTTGGAGCTCACGTCATTGTCGGGATTTCTTTTTGCATCTTCTTTTGTGATCGGTAAGTTTATCTATGAGCACGTCTCGTTTCTTGATGGTATTTTTTGGAGTAGAATCGGCGCAGGAGTATGTGCGTTGGCGCTCTTGGGAGTTGCTTCGTATCGTCAGGCTGTTTTGCAAACAAAGCAACAATCACCACAAGCTCCTTTATTAGTGATTGTCATTCAAGCGATTGGAGCGCTTGGTTTCATCTTGTTTAATATGGCGATTGCAACAGGCTCAGTTACTGTGGTAAACGCGCTTTTGGGAGTTCAATTTGCGCTCATATTTGTACTCAGCTCACTTTTGTCTTCAAAATTCGTTGCGCTCAAAGAAAATATTACACCAAAAATACTTACTATTCGTTTGATTGGCCTTGGACTCGTTGCGCTTGGCCTCTATATACTTGCCTAACATATGAAATATAAAAAAAGAACCATAGGGATTTTGACAATCGCCATTATATTCGTCAGCTACTCTCTGATCTCGCTTTTTACGCAACGCTACTCACAACCAACAGAATTAGGTTTTACATTTTCAAAAAAATACGCAGAGTATTTGGGCCTTGACTGGAAAGAAGCTTATAAGGCATCAATTGACGAATTAGGACTAGACTACGTTCGTATTCCTGTGTATTGGACAGACGTAGAGCATGATAAAGATTCGTATTGGTTTGATGATGTGAAGTTTCAAGTTGAGTATGCTCAAGAAAAAGAGATTAAGAGCGTTGTAGTGCTTGGTATGCGTCAACCACGCTGGCCAGAGTGTTTCGTGCCTGATTGGGCGCAAAATTTGAGCGTAGCAGAACGTGAGATACAAATCAATGAACTTGTGACACAAAGCGTGAATGCGCTTAAGGAATTGCCTGGCATAGAAGCTTGGCAAGTCGAAAACGAACCGATGCTTGGTATGTTTGGCGTCTGCCCACCGTATGATTTCGAACAATTAAAAAGAGAGGTGGAGTTGGTAAAATCTCTTGATACACGGCCAGTTATTGTGACTGCATCTGGTGAACTTTCTACGTGGTATCGCGAGACCAAGATTGCTGACATCTTTGGCTCAACCATGTATCGAATAACAGGCAACAGTATAACGGGAACATGGAAGGCTTATTGGTTTATCCCAGCATCATGGTATCGTATTAAGGCAATGGCACTTGGCATTGAAATGAGTAATTATTGGATTATGGAGCTACAAGCAGAGCCATGGCTTGAGGAAGATATCCATACACTTTCGCTGGAAGAGCAATTAAATATTTTTAATAGTAAGCAATTAGAAGATCATATTGAATATGCTCGTTTGGTTGGATCACCTCGTGTGTATCTCTGGGGTGTTGAATGGTGGTATTACCTTAAAACAACTTTCGATAATGATTTGCTTTGGCATGCAGTAAAGGAAGAGGTTGGGAAAAATTCATATCATTACCATAAATTCTACAT
>JADLGS010000037.1 GCA_020849205.1 Candidatus Falkowiibacteriota bacterium
GTAAAGTGGGTATATCGTCATTTTCCGCTCAGTTCAATCCACCCAGAAGCGCAAAAACTTGCTGAAGCGTCTGAGTGCGTTGCGCAAATCGGAGGCAATGATAAGTTCTGGGAGTTTGTAGACAAAGTACTTGCAACAAGCGCAAAGACTGCGCAAGTGAAGGCAACAGCTGATGCAATTGGAGTTGATGGATCAAAAGTTGTTGATTGTATGAATGCTGGAACATTTGAAGCAGAGGTTGCGGCGGATTACAATGACGGTCTTAATGCTGGCGCGCGAGGAACGCCTTACACTATCGCTATCAATCAAGATGGTGAAAAAGCTCCTATCAACGGAGCGCTTCCGCTTGCTCAAGCGCAGGCTATCGTCGACTCATTAAAATAGTTGTATACTAAAGGGTGCCAAATGGCACTCTTTTATGTTGCAATATTTCAAAACTTTTGTTCGAGTATTCAAAAATCCTAGATACACTCTACTGGCGATTATCGTCGCTATTGGTTTGTTTTGCGTATCTGCGCTTATTATGAATCATAGTCTTGTACGCTTTGCGCTGACTTCAGATTTTTTGAGCGCTACAGATACTTGGAAGTTATTAGTTGGCGTTGTTCCAACGCTTATCAACAGTACGAAAGGCGCTTCACTCTTTTTAACCATTATCGCTTTCATTGCTTCGGGAATCAACGTAGCGTTGCTCGTGTACTACATGACACATCGTGTTAAGGTAATGCATGCTACTGGAGTGGGGGTTTTGGGAGTGCTTATTTCACTCGTTGGCGTTGGATGTGGCGCGTGCGGATCTGTGCTTTTGACGACGCTCTTGGGAGTCGGCGCAGGGACTCGATTACTTGGAGCGCTTCCTTTTGCTGGACTTGAATTCTCAGTAGTTGCCATTGGTATAGTAGTAGCTTCAAGTATATATCTTCTCAACATTATTAATAAACCAGACGTTTGTCCGATCAAGTAATATGAAGAAAAAAACAACACGTACTACATGGGATCTATCTCTCATTTACCCAACTCAAGCAGACTATCAAAAAGCATTTGCAAGCATTGATCAATTAGTCAAAAAGCTTAAAACTTTTGAAGGTAAGTTGCATGTCGCATCGCAACTCGTATTATTTTTAAAAGTCTACGAACAATTCAACATAACGCTCGAAAATGTTTACAACTATGCGCATCTTTCGTTTGATCTTGATATGAACAATCCCAAGTTGCAGGCGCAGTATTCTGCCGTCAATGATATTTATTCAAAAAGCGTGAGTCAGCTTACTTTTATTGATCAAGAATTATCAACGCTTGGTAACAAGGAGATTAAAGCGCTTATCGTTCAAGAACCTCGTCTTGCTGATAAAGAATTTTTTTTACAAAGTTTTGGTCGTAGCAAACTATATTTACATGATCAAAAAACAGAAAGTATTTTGGCCGCATATGGACCGGTGTTTGGAGCAAGTGGTCAATTACATACCGTCATTCATGACACTGATTTTGTTTTTGAATCATTTACCTATAAAGGCAAGAAATATCCTGTTAATGACGCAACAGTTTCCTCGTACTATCAACACAAAGATCAAAAAGTGAGAGAGCTTGCGTTCAAACATTATTACAAACCATACATCCAATTCAAAAATACGTTTGCGAAGTTGTATGATACTCGCGTGCGACACAATGTCACCACAGCGCGAACTCGTGGTTATGCCGACGCGCTCACCATGTGCACGTTTCCAGATTACATAACGCCATCAATCTACAAAACATTGCTTGAAGTAGTGCGCTCAAACACACATCTCATTACTAAACTCAACAAAATTCGCAAGAAGAATTTGAAAGTATCGAAATTGCATTTCTATGATAACTATGCAAACTTTGTAGCGCATCGTGAATCAAAAATTTCGTATGAACAATGCGTTAAAGATTTTCGCAAGAGTATTTCGTTGCTTGGTGATGAATACACAAAGGCATTTGAGAGTGAGATTGCGCAAGGAGTTGTTGATGTATATCCCCGTAAAGGAAAAAAGAGTGGCGGGTATCACAACACAGGATACGAATCAGGTCGTTATATTTTTTTGAATCACACGGACGACATGCAAAGCGCATATACTTTTGCGCATGAGTGGGGTCACGCGTTGCATTCTTATTTTTCAAATCATACGCAAAATTATTATAACGCGCAGTATCCAATTTTTCTCGCTGAGATTGCATCAACGCTCAATGAAATTTTATTGACACATCATTTACTCAAACAATCAAAATCAAAATCAGAAATTTTGTACCACACGAGTTTTCGCGCGAGCAGAATTCAACAGACTTTGTTTCGACAGACGATGTTTGCAGATTTTGAATTGCGCGCCCACCAAGCGGTAGAAAAAGGAGAGGCGCTTACCGCAACATATCTTGATACTCTATACACTCAATTACTTACTCAGTATCTTGGGCAGGGAATTGAAATTGACGAAGAACTTAAAACCGAATGGGCGCGGATTCCTCATTTCTATTCTCCATTTTATGTTTACAAATACGCGACGTCATTGTGTGCGGCATATGCGTTTGCAAAAAAAATAATCAACAAAGAACCAGGCGCAGTACAAGGCTACCTCAAATTCCTTTCTGCTGGCATGCACAAAGAACCCCTCGCAATATTAAAAGAAGCGGGAATTGATATGAATAAGACGGAGACGTATGAGGCGGCTATGGAAGAATTCGAAGAACTTTTAAAAAGCTTTTAGCTGTTTCCGGACACTGGGTGTCCGGGGTTTCCCGGACACCCAGTGTCCGGAAGCTCCCCTTGACTGAAATCTCAAAATCCTTTATTATAGTCGCACAAACGTTCATTTGGTTTGCCTATAAATTGTACATTTCGTCCCGTAACTTTTTGTTATGTGAGACGGCCGTTGATCTTTATTAGTAAGATGATATTTTGTTAGTAAAGATGAGCGGTCCTGGCGACTGCTTTTTTTAATAAATTATTCGTAAGTGACTGGGTAAAA
>JADLGS010000038.1 GCA_020849205.1 Candidatus Falkowiibacteriota bacterium
TAAAGCTGGTCAAACAATTGATTTCAAGATTGTGTCTATTGAACCAAAGGAACACAGACTTGGACTCTCACTCAAAGCTTTGAAGAAATAATGAAAAAACAGCCCTATTATGGGGCTGTTTTTGTTATCTACCAAGTAATTGTCGAGAAGTTTTGATAAACTGATCAATAAAAACAGTTACTGCTGATGGATCGTGTTTTGCAAGCTCAAGCAACTTACTAAACACCTGTTCGTTGTGCGATCCCGGTAACGTCGCAAGTACTTCGAGTTGTTGTTTGATAGTTGATTTGTTATCTAGCGCAGAAGCATCAATGAGGGCATGGAGTTCAATGATTACTTGCATAGTTTAGGCTTTAAGTAATTCTTCGAGCGCCTTAGCTAAATCATCTTTTGCGACAGATTTTGCATATGCGTCACCAAGTTTTTCTGGGGTAATCGCCTCTTTTTGCTCAGGTTTCTTAAAAGTATTGATAAATTTTTGAATCATTTCATTCATAAAGTATTGTTACTACACCACTAGTGTATCGTGATTTACTAAAAAAGAAAAGAGAGGCACAAGTGTGTGACTCTCCTCTGTGTATGAAATTGGATGGCTCGTAGCCCGTATGTATAAATTTTGGGGCGTGAGGCACCTTAAGTAAAATTTGGCACGAATGGGTTAACTCTCTGCAAGAGTTTCTCAACAGGTTGTTGAGGGCGGCAAATGTACGAACCATTCGTAATCTTGTGGGGATATTGTGTTAAAGAATGAAAATATCCTTAACTCTTTACTGCCCAACGGTGACACATCAGCGTGACTCCATCTGACTTCACTCCAACAACTTTGAAGTGGACTCAGATGGGGTCAAACCTTTTTAGGATGCGCACCTTCCATTATTTTTGTATTTTTATTTTTGTGCGTTCTTTAACGGACGCAAATATAATGGGAAGTACAGAGTACAAACCGAAGATGAACCGGGGTTCATTTTCAGTTTCTCGCCAAAAGATTTATTACTCAAATTAATGAGCTAGAATGTACAAATTACACTACTATAATACCATATTTTAGCCTTCAGTACAAGGCAAGAACATATATACTTGGCTAAAAATAGCATTAATTTACCTTAAAAGTATAGCACACATTGAACACTTTTTGTATACAAGGTTACTTAAAACAGAGCAAAAACTGTGGATAACCTTGTGGATATGTTGATAACAAGTAGGTATCAAAGAATTGCGCTACCCCACCCTGAGTTCTTGAGACAAAGTAGTCACCCTGAGGGTTAATTACACAACCTTCCATTTCCTTGGCTGTGATTTGAGGTTCAGTGTTTCGCGCTACCTCAACAAACCCATCACCCTCCTTGATACTAAAGATGTCTTGATCGACATATGAAACAATCCCGTCTTGCACGGTTACCTGATCCCTGTTTAAGGCAAAAACAGGGATGGTTGATTTGTCGGGTAGTTGTTGTTGATAGGTGGTAGCATAGAGATTTCGAAGATATTCCTCAAAATACACCTCCAATGCCTTAGCGACAGCATGGGTATCACTCGTAGCAAGACGAGCATGCATTTTTTGTTTACCATCACCCACAACATCAATCTCTGTGATTAAATCAGGGGATATTTTTGGTTGATTATGTAGCTTATTCCCTAATGTTAGATATTTAAGCGCAATGGTAGGGGTAAGATGAGTAACAATGCGGTAAACAAAGTCTTGATTGGTGGTGAACTGCGCAGTCTGCGTTCCGTGATATTGCGTTGTTTTGATAATAACAGCATTATCTCGAGCTTCGAGTAAGGCGGTAAACGGAAACTGTGAAGTTACTTGTGAAATATCAAGCGCTGATTGTGTGAAATCTTTCATCACCAACTGAGCCCCTTCCTGTGTAAGATACACAAAGCCTTTACCAAATTCGATAGCTTGGCGAGGCACAGATAAGCTGAGATTAGTATCCATACCTGCAATTTGATGCGATGTTACTGCTTTAATTTGATCAATAACTGAGGCGTCTTTGGCAATAACAAGATAATTTTGCGAAGAAATGCCATGCGTAACCGCAAAAGCGGTATATCCTTGTTCAAACAAAACAGCATAAAACGGATCATTTGCGTCGATTTTTTTGTTGGTCGCAAAAATCATGAGATGTTTACTCACGTCATCCCCTAGTATTGCAAAAGAGAAATTGTAGTGAACGGTGTCATCAAGCGTTGCACTTAAAAATTGGATAAGAGAAAGCTTGAATGCGGGCGTGAGCGTCAGTTTTTCTAGATATGGATACGTTGCTGCTCTGCCATCAATATGAAGTGAGGCGACAAAATGTGCTGATTTGGGAATAAATCTTAAAATGTCTTGCTTTGAACCATTGAGAAATACAAAAAACGCGAATAACGCGCACAACAATGCTATCATCACCCCACCAATCACTTTTTTGTACCGCTGGTACCACGGTTTTTGTATCAATTCGAGTTGCTCCATGGGTATAGTATAAAGGAGAAAGGAGAAAGAAGAAAGGAGATTGAATTATTTAGCATTGACAGATACTCTCTCCTAACATACAGTTATAGTAATTTGCACCTAACAAAGGATGTTCTATGCTTCCAGTGACGGTTAGAATTCTTATCACGCCTTCAAAGCTAGCTAAAGTCGATTTACCATTGGCTGATCAATTATTTACATTTGAAAAAGATTACAAACCATCTGAAATTTCTTTTGAGGACGATAAGCTGATAATTCCACTTTGTGGTAATAGGCTCAAAATTCCTCATTATAGCTACATTCAAAAAGATCAACCACAAGCAAAAATGTACACGGTTGAAAATCGTTTGGATGGCAAAAAAACGATTACACTTTCGTTTTTTAATGAAAATTTTCACACCATGAATCCAGGTATTGCCGTAGCACTTATCAATACCTTCCCCTTACTTATTAGCGATCCAACCTGGAAACAATCCCTCAACACCCCCGCCGCTACCCCGTAGCGGTTTTTTATTGAATTCACTTTGACTCTTTGCATAACTCTTGTTACTGTATACATAATTCGCACAAAAGGAGAATTATGATTAACGCATACCTTAAAGTACGCACAATTGTCAAAACAAATAAGCCAGGTGAAATTACTAGTTTTTTTAGGGAAATCTACGAGCTAAAAGAACCCATCCTCATTCCACATGCACCATCTCATGGTCACCACATCACCATTCCTATATCAGAAACGCAAGAACTTTTTTTCCCACTGGTTTTAATTGACAGTATGAGATCAACCTTAAATGCACGCATTGATGTTATGGTTGATCAAAGAAAAACTGATCAAAATGCAATCGTACGCCTTTCTAGTAAAGGTGTTCACATTGACCTTTTTGTAACAAATAATCACCAGCTATACTACGCAATAAGCTCAAATCCACTTTGGACAAAAAGTGTAATTCAAAAATAACTCTTCTTCCGCTACTTAGTAGCGGTTTTTTATTTCACCTTTCAAAGTATAATACACCCTTCCATCTAGAAGAAGCCAGTCGTGTATATTATTGACGTAATGAAATTCATATGGTAAAAACAAGTATTGCGCAATGAAGTGCAATTACTGTCTGAAAGGACGAAAAGGTGTTCATTTTATGAGTCGAATTATAGGGATTCAGCATAAGGTCAAGCGTACTGCTCAAGGTGAAGCGAGGCCAACGGTTGTGTACATTATCGATGGCGATAAACACACATCCCGCAAATTGGCCGACGAGGACGCTGAGTTGAATTTTGTCCTTGGTAAGCTTGAAATCACGCAAGCAGGTAAAACGATTACCGAAGGCGTGAGAGAAGGCGATTCTATTGCTATGATGCTTGGTGGTTCGGGAAACTATTTGGCTTATGCACTTGCCCGACAAGCGATGAGCGTTGGCGCAAAAGTTTACCGTGTTCCTGCTTTTAAGGTTAAAGCATATCGCGAACAACAAGCGAATGAGTTGACTGACGTTTCGACAAAAAAGAAACAAAAGAAGGTCAAAGAAAAAGTTGAAGATTCCCGACTCCTTGCAGAAATGCTTATCTCGCAACCCAGTGAATTCTTGGAAGTTGATATTCGCGCGCTCAATGTCATCACCGCAACAGAACTTTTGCGCGCGCGTACTGATGCCATGAAAGATCGGATTGCGTGTGAGCAACGACTGCGTCAACGCACTATCGGCGCCGTCTACACCAATCCAACCGGATTGTATGCTGAGGGTGGATTGGAAAAAGCGTTTGATGACATGAAAGCAAACGACATTGTCTTTGCAGCACTCAAAAAACAGGAGGGACAATTGTCACGTGAGCTTGAAAAAGCGTTGCAAAAAATTCCGGCTTACACCGAAATCTTTGAAAAGGTTGAAGGCGTTGGCCCACTCACCGCAGCGCGCATCATCGCATGTGTTGGAGACATCTCAAATTTCGAATCCGACGCAAAGCTCAAGAAGTTTCTGGGCGTGCATGTGATGGAGGATGGTCGCTTTCCACGGCAACGTCGTGGTGAACGCGGTGAATTTAATCCCGTTGCTCGTCAGGCGCTCTACTTGATTGCAGATCAGTTCCTGAAGCGGGAAGATTCTGTTTGGGGCAAGAAGCTTCGTGAGTACTGGGCAAAATTCAAGGCAAAGCATCCGCAGACCCTGGAGATCAATACTTCATTTAAGCCTTTGTTTCACACTATCTCACGCACCTTCATTACGCACGGCATTCCTCACACTCCACATCAGACCGAGCTTAAAACACTCGACGATCTGATTATGTATGTGGCAACTGCTAAGGCAAAAGTAACAAGCGTTGACGGTGAATTATCGCTTGTACACGAAGAAGTGTTTACTCGCTTTGAAGATGAGATTGCGAAGTTGGAGATTTCTTCAACAACGACATCAAAATCCTTCAACAGCGGACACTTGCTCAGTACTGCAAAATGGCGCACCGTAACAAAGTTTGTCGAGTGGCTCTTTCGTGAATGGAAAACACTTGAAGCAAAGCCCCAAAACAACAGCGACGAAACAAAAGTTGCTGCATAATCATTTTTTTGGTGGACGATCACGTTTTTGTAAAGATATTTTTACGACAAAGTGGATGTCCACCACCATCCCGAGCGCAGACACACACCTGCGCTCGGGACTCTACTTTTGTGGTTAATGTGATTAACTATAAAAGTTGGGTAACGAGGACGACTGACCAATTGTTATTACGATTGATGAAATGTCCAACCTACCCAGTCATTTTTTGAGAAGGACGAATAGTGGAATGTATATAACGACGATAGCCTTGTCCAACTCTTTTCTCCAAGCGTAAGCACACACTTGCGCTTGGAATTCAACTTTTGTCGTTAATGTGATTAACTGTAGAAGTTGGGTAAGATGAGACGTAACCGAATCTGTTGAGGTTGCTCAATGATTGATATCTTGTCTCACTTACCCATTCATTTTTGAGAAGGACGAACTTGCTGGTGTTAATAACGAAGCGGAGCCTGTCCAACTCATTTCTCCAAGCGTAGGCACACACCTGCGCTTGGAATTCAACTTTTGTGGTTAATGTGATTAACTATAGGAGTTGGGTAATAGGACGAAGGAGCCGATGTATTCTTACGATCCATACTTAGTCCGATTTACCCAATCCATTTTTGAGAAGGACGATCAACAATTTGTTTTACGATTGTTAAAATGTCCAGCTCAATCCAAGCGTAGGCACAAACCTGCGCTTGGAATTCAACTTTTGTAGTTAATGTAATTAACTATAGGAGTTGGGTAATAGGACGATGTTAGGTTTGTATCTCTAAACGATACGATAAATGTCCAACCTACCCATTTATTTTTTTGAGAAGGACGATTGGCTATTTGTTTCAAACGATGAGGTTCCTGTCCAACTCATTTCTCCAAGCGTAAGCACACACTTGCGCTTGGAATTCAACTTTTGTCGTTAATGTGATTAACTATAGGAGTTGGGTAAGATGAGACGTGACCGAAACTGTTGAGGTTTCTCAATGATTGATACCTTGTCTCACTTATCCATTCATTTTTTCCCGGAAGCTTCGCTTAGGGATAACATTTTTGGTGGACGATTCGGTACGTGCTAATAGCGATGTTTGTATTGTCCATTCAATCTCCCGAGCGTAGGCACACACCTGCGCTCGGGACTCTACTTATGCAGTTAATAGATTTAACTTTAGAAGTTGGGTAATGGGACGAAGGCTTGTAGGTAAATATTACGAAATTAATGCTGTCCAATTTACCCATTCAATTATTGGTGGACGATTCGGTCATTGTATAAACGAATAGCTCTCTGTCCACCTTCCTCCCCCGACTTACGTCGGGGGATTATTTTTTTAAAAGATAAGAAATAGGAGATAAGAAATAAGATAATTGAAATCTTATAAACGAAGAATTGAGAGATTGGCACAATACAGGATTCCACGGGCGGAGCCCTCTGAATGACGTGTTTTAAAAGCGGTTCTTCGTCACGTCGCGAGATGAACAAAAAACAAAGGAGCAGTTCAACTGAACGCTCCTTTCTTTTTCAACCCATATCCTATATCCAATTTCCTATTTCCTATTTCTTGGGAATTAACATTTTCATCGACAAGTTTGTGCGTTTCATTGAGTCAATTTCTTTGACTACAACTTTCACCTCTTGTCCGACTTTGAGAACGTCGCTTGGCTTGTTTACACGCTCCCACGAAATCTCTGAAACGTGAACCAAACCTTCTTTACCCGGAGCATATTCTACAAACGCTCCAAAGTCCATAAGCTTCGTTACCTTACCGTCAAAAATCATACCA
>JADLGS010000039.1 GCA_020849205.1 Candidatus Falkowiibacteriota bacterium
TTCAAAGAATGATTCATCACGAGGCATAAGCAAGTAGGCGCCATTCACAAGTGTTGAATAGAGTAATCCATTTTCTTCGTTATCAAGGACTACATTCGCAATGTTTTCGTTGTTGATAGATTTTGCCATCTTCGCAAAACGCATCATCTCCCATGCTTCCATGTTGGTAGTGACGTGTTGTTGATACGTTTCATATAAGTCGCTAATTTTTTTGATTGAGAAGAAGGTAGAAGCCGACAACACCTCATCTTTAATTGCTTTGATAACTTTTTGTTGACGCTGTGATCGAGCAAAGTCAGATGCCTCACCGTTACTTCCGTGACGTGAGCGCGCGTAGTTGAGTGCGGTTGCTCCATCCATCTCGTTCCATCCTTGTTGAAATGAAATAGTTTGGTATCCAAACGAATCATCGGGGAATTGAGAGTCGGTGAAAGCTTTTTCAACATATACATCGATGCCTCCTAAGTCATTGATAACTTTTTCAAAACCAGCAAAGTCGATGCGTACATAATAATGAATCGGTTGGTTTAAGAGATGCGAAATATATTCGCTTGTGTATTCAGCGCCGTATCGTTCTTCTTGAAGTTCACCGTAATGATTAACAGAATTAATTCTACGCCATCCATGTCCGGGAATTGAAACTGAAAGATCGCGTGGAATAGAAAGCAGAGATACTTTGTTGGTTGATGGTTGGATACTAGCAAAGATGATAGTGTCGGTGAGAAATGGTCCTGAGTGACCAAGTCCTCCCATTCCTGTTAACAAAATATTGATGCGGTCATCTTCTTCGCCTCGTAACTTCTTGTCGCCAGAGTTGATAATAGAATTGATAAAAGAAAAAGTGCCCCCGTTGTTGCGTGTGTGATCGACGCCGTCGCCAGAAAACAATACTTGAAAAGAAAAAACCGCAAAAAAGATTGCGACAAATACCGTTGGATAAAATAACGCGCGACCCATCACAGCCTCCTTTGAGTCTGCTTTTGGATCAAGAGCGTTTTTCATGAGATCAAAATTTTTTTTCATGTGGAGTAATGTAAGGGTAGTATATCGTATTTGGAGGCGCTCTACAACTATTCGCGCGTATGGTTGTGGTTATATGAAAACTATGCTACAATAACCCTATTCAAATTCAAAATTTACCTAATATATGGGATTTTTTAAAAAAGACCCGACCCCGCTTGAACCTTCTTGGGATACTACTTCAAAATACGATAATTTTTGGAAAACAACAGGAGAGTTTTTACTTGAGATTGTAAAGGTAGTGGTCATATCACTTGCCATCATCATTCCGATTCGTTCGTTTCTCATTCAACCTTTTTATGTAAAAGGAGCTTCGATGGAGCCAACGTTTGAAGATCATCAGTATTTAATTATCAACGAGATCTCGTATCGGTTCAACGAGCCTGCGCGCGGTGATGTAATCGTATTTCGATATCCCAAAGATCCAAAGCAATACTTTATTAAACGCATTGTTGGCTTGCCGGGAGAGCGTGTAGTAGTAAGAGATGGAAAAGTTAAAATTTTTAACGAAGATTTTAAAAACGGAGTGGAGATTAATGAGAGTATGTATCTTGATACGACGGTTACGATGGGAACAAAAGATATGACGCTTGGAGAAGATGAGTACTTTGTTCTAGGCGACAATCGAGACGCATCGCTTGATTCAAGAAGTTTTGGCGTGTTGCCAAAGAGACTCATTGTCGGAAAAGTGTGGATTCGAGGATTTCCTTTCTCAACATTTAAAATTTTTACAACTCCACAATATCAGTTGTAATATACTAAACGAATTGTATGACAGCAAAAAAGAAACCGGCGCCAAAAAAGGTTGCCAAAAAAGAAGAGGCTGGGGTCGTGGATATCAAAATTCCACGCTCAAACAAAACTCCGCAGACAGTGCGTGGGTTTCGAGATATTTTGCCAGTAGATCAGGTGTACTGGGATTATATTAGAAAAGTAGCGCCAGAAATCGCAAACGCTTACAGTTACGACTATATTGATTTGCCAATTCTTGAAGAGGCATCGCTTTTTGTTCGCTCGGTTGGAGAAGAAACTGAGGTAGTAAACAAAGAAATGTTTGTGTTTATGGATAAGGGCGGTGACGTAGTCTCGCTTCGTCCTGAGGCAACAGCATCAATTGCTCGCGCTTACATTAACCACGGAATGTTAAACCTTCCTCAACCCGTAAAGTTGTGGTACATGGGTCCTATGTTTAGATATGAACGCCCGCAATCAGGACGCTACCGTCAATTCTATCAGTTTGGTTGTGAAGTGCTTGGTGAAAAATCGCCAGTGCTTGATGCGCAATTAATGATTATGGCTTATTCGTTTTGTAAGGACTTGGGCATTGATGTTGTGTTGCAAGTGAATTCACTTGGCACGCCAGCTGATCGTAAAGAGTATGTCAAAAAATTAACATCATACCTCAAGAGTCAGATGAAGTATCTTGATGAGCAAGCGCAAGAAACTTTTGCCAGAAATCCTTTGCGCCTTTTGGATTCAAAGGATGAAAAAGTACAAGCCGTTTTGGAAGATGCTCCTCAAATCCTTGATCATTTGTCTGATGAGTCTCGCAAACACCTTATGTCAGTACTTGAATATCTTGATGAACTTTCAATTCCATATGAATTAAATTCAAAGTTGGTTCGTGGTCTTGATTACTACACGCAAACGGTGTTTGAAATCTGGGGCGCGAATGATGATCGTAAAGGGCAGTTAGCACTTGGTGGAGGAGGACGGTATGACAACCTCATCAAAGAGTTGGGTGGTCGTGAAACACCAGCCGCAGGATTTGCGCTCGGTCTTGAACGTATCGTTTTGAAGCTCAAAGAAAAAGAACAACCATTACCGCCTTTGTTTAAACCACAAGTGCTTGTTGCGCAACTTGGCGACGCTCCTCGTAGAAAAGCGATGGCGTTGTTTGAAGAACTACGAAAAGAAGGAATTAATGTAATCGAGGCATTTTCAAAATCAAATCTCAAGCAACAACTAGACATCGCGAATAAGCGAGGCGTGCGCTACACATTAATTTTGGGAGCCGCGGAGCTTCATGATGGTGTTGTGCTTGCGCGTGACATGGAAGGTGGAATGCAAGAAACGATTCCATTTAAAAAAGTTGCAAAAGAAATCAAAAAACGTTTTACAGAAGAGTATCTCTTGGCTCATCCTAAAAAGAAATAAAAGCACGGACTCAGATTCACGGATACACCACGGCAGTCGCCACGAGCATTCTCAAATGCCGTGGTAAACGACTGCCGTGGTGTTTTTGTTTATTTGCTAAGTTGCTATTTTTTGATTTACACGATACAGTAAAAGTATATTGTTCGTACCAAGGAGGAGTTATGAAATATGTGATTCATTGTATACTCGTATTAACTTCAATTTCCGCATGCGGCATCATCGAAGAACGCGCACAAGAGGGTGGAGAGGAAGGCGCCACCAAGGCGGTAAAGCGTGAGCTTAACAAAGCTGAGGATGAATTTACTGACACTATTTCTGAAACCGTTACGCAAGGATTAGAAGATGCCAAAGCATCGATTGACGCGACGGCAGAAGAGATTTCAGATCAAATTGAAGAATTAGCCGCAACTCAAACAAGCATTGCGGGGAGCACTGAAGAACAAATTGATGCTATTAGTTCGGCTATCGCAATTATTGAAGGGATTCTCAATTCAATGAGCTCATTGTTTCAAAACATGAATACACTGATTAATTTTAAGTCGGATAAAATTTTTTTGTACGACAGAAATGGGAAAGCGTGGTTTGAAATTCTGACATTTGCGCCGGGATATCCCGTAGTAGTAAAAGGTCCAAACAAGACGATTAATTACTATGACGACATTGGCGCGCCGTATGGAAAATTTGATGTGCCCGTAGAGCATCAGATTCCAGTTTATCCAAAATTTATTCCTCAGGTTTTTTACGAGGCGCAGAATTGCAATGGCGCAGGATTTGTCACACAGCCAACACAAGGGTATTTTTTTCCAACGCCTGACGGTGTAATCACGGACAATACTGCTAGTGAATTATTAGATGACATTTTTACCTATGGGTCATACAAATGGCTCAATAAACAAAGTGGAGAATGGGAGTGTGTTAATGAAGTTCGTGTTCATGCGCAATACAAAATTCACCTTGATAAGAAGGTAAGCGGGACCGTCATTTTTGAAGGACCAGTATTTGTAGAATAGAAAAACCCCCTGCAGTGCAGGGGGTTCTTTTTTTAGTGTGTATACGATCAACGACGGATAAGTTTACTCGCCGCAATTTGAATTTGAGGCGCGATATCGACGCCGTGTTTGTTGTAATAACTTTCATACAACGCAATGAGACGAAGTTTTGACTTATGGTATTCCTGAGCAAGAAAAAAAGCTTGCGCGGTTACCAGTGAAATATGACTAGTTATAATTGCAATAAGGGCGATTTCTCGCGGTGTGTTTCCTGTGCCAACTATGAGGGACATGACGGTGATAAACAAGTAAAACCACTTACGAACATGAGCGTAACGCTCTTCACGCATATGATGATACTTTTCGATTTCTTTGGACATATCCTACCTCCGCTTATGGGAAAATGTTCAAGATGATTTTTGTAGATTATGATATACTTTTAGTAATGTCAAGGGTTTATAAAATATAGTATGAAATACAAGATACAAATAATAATAGGATTAATTGTTTTGTGTGTTTTTGGTGCTTTATATGTTGCAAAGCAGTTGAGTAATCACGCACAGGCGCCAGTAGTTGCACAAGACCTGAAAGAAGCTATGTTGTTTGAAGTTGCAGAGAATAAAGTAACTGAAATTGAAGCTCTAGTATTTGATACCCCTGTAGCATTCGATAATTCAAATGAGTTGGTCGTAGGTAATGATGCAGAGTTTCGTGTTAGTGGTTTTGAAAAGGTAGACCTGATACATAAAGGTAGTGGAGATGTAGTGATTAGCAAAACAAAGCAAGGCGCGTTAATGACGTTTAAAAATTTTGCAGTTACCCCAGGACCTGATTTGTTTGTATATCTTTCAAAAGAAAGGCCACAAGAGCAAGGCGATGATCTTGGCGAATTTGTGAATTTAGGACCTTTGCAATCAAATAAAGGTGATCAGAGTTACGCGTTACCTCAAAATTATGAAGAATATGGTAGTGTAGTAATTTGGTGCCGTGCATTTGGAGTACTTTTTTCATATGCGCCGCTACGTTAGTGTTACTTTTGTGTGATATACTGCGTACTATATAATGAATACAACTATTAACTAATAACTTACAACTAATAACTAATATTATGAATCAAACAATGCAAAAGATTCTTGGATCGATTGGGATTATTTTGGGAGTCGCTTTGACCGTCGCCGCGTGTGTGTGGGCGTGGTCACTTATTACTAATGTGTCGCGCCAATATCCACCTCGCACAGCTTCGTTTACGGGAAAGGCTATTGTTACCGTAGCTCCTGATTATGCAGAGGTTTCGGCATCAGTGGTGACTCAAAACACGAGCGCGCAAAAAGCTCAAGAAGAAAATGACACTAAGGTAAAAGATTTATCTACGTATATTAAGGCAAACGGCGTTGCTGATGGTGATATTCAAACGACTGGATACAATTTGTATCCTCAATATGATTACGATTATTGCCGTCGTGATAATGCCTCATTTAGTGGCTACTGTCCTCCAAAAATCACAGGATATGAGATGAATCAAACACTTACGTTTAAAGTTCGCGACCTTGCTTCAATTGGAAAAATTTTGGGAGCAGTTACTGAAAGAGGTGCAAATTCAATTTATGGTGTAACGTTTAAAGTTACTGATCCTGATAAGGTGCGACAGCGCGCTATTGCAGAGGCTACTCAAAATGCAAAAGCAAAAGCAAAACTCTATGAAGACGCGACAGGACTTCGTCTTGGAAAAGTGATTTCAGTTTCTGAGAGTGGCGGAGAGTACTATCCTATGTATGCAGATGGTAAGGGTGGTATGGGTGGTGGAATGATGACAAATTCTGCTCCAATTGAGTCTGGATCGCAAGATATTACACTCGAAGTGTTTATCACTTACGAGTTAAAATAAAGAAGTAACAAGAAAAGGAGAAAGCGTAATGCTTGCTCCTTTTTCTGTTGAATTTAGCCAAAAACTTTCTTCCTTCTTCATTCTTGTTACTTCTTTTCTTATAAACCGTAGTATACTAGTGAAAGATATCTTTAACTATGGAAACAACAGAACAACAATTGTTTACTCGCATTCATGACGGTGATAAAGATGCGTTTGGCGCGCTTTATGATCTTTATGTGCAAAAAATTTATCGTTTTGTGTATTACAAAACGTTTAATAAAGAACTTGCTTGGGATCTTACGAGCGATGTCTTTATGAAGGCATATGAAAAATTTCATCAATTTAATAGCGAGAAAGGAAATTTTTCGTCATGGATATACGCAATTGCAAAAAACATAATCATTGATCATTATCGATCACACAAGGAAACTCAGTCGTACTCTGACGCCTTTGATGTGTCTGATGAATATATGACCAAACAAAAAATTGAGATGAGTGTAGATATTGCGGCAGTGCGTGAGCATATCGCAACGCTTGATAGTGTTACGCGGGAAGTGCTTATGCTTCGACTCTGGGAAGATATGTCATACAAAGAGATTGCAGAGATTATCGGAAAAACAGAAGCTAATTGCAAAGTTATTTTTTCAAGATCGATCAAGAAACTACGAGCACAAATTCCGCTCACTTCATTTTTACTCTTTATTACGTTCCACTTATGAAACAAACAATAGAAGAATTATTGGCAGAGTTGTATGCATTTGACCCAGAACTCAAAAATCAAGAACGAGAACTGAAAATTGTTATAGAAAAATTACTACTCGCAAAACCACAAGTTTTTGTTGACGAAACACTCGTTAACCAATTAAAAAATACTTTATTATCACAACCTATGAAACAAAAATCTCAATTTAACTTTTTTACAGTAGCGCCTTGGGCAGTAGCCGGAGTTGCTATGATAGCGGTAGTCGTGACTGCAGTGCCATCTCTTCAAAATCGTGTGCGTACAGTGTTTGTGGACACAAAACCTTCTACAACATTTATTGCGCGTGAGTCTGGCGCCTTTGGATCACTTGCTGGAATCGCTTCAAATTATGAATCAGGCGTGCCAGCGCTTGGAGCGCCAGAAGCTATGTCATCAAAAGCTTTATCAAGCGTAGCTCCTACTGAAGGAATGGCATATCGCGAAGTGGCAGATGCCATTGCAGTTGAAACTTCATCAAACGCTGTTACGAGCTTAGTCGCTCCAGCGCCTGCGATGACGGAGCCTGCAATTAGTCGTCCGCAATCTGGTGGAGGTATCGCCGTTGATTCAAAGATGGCGATTTGGATTCCACCAACTCAGTATCGTTATGTATATGACAAAGAAATTGATTTAAGTCAGTTACCAACAACAGTGTATCGCCGCATTGCTGGATCATCGCAAGGTACGTCGTTGTTCTCTCGACTTGCGGGAGTTGCTTTGCCAATGATGAAGCTTTCAGGAATTCCTGGTGGTACAGTAAGCAACTTTTCTTTCTCGGATGATAATGGTTACATGACTACTATTGATCTCATCAACAATACAGCGTCACTGTATGTTGATTATAGTAAAAAGGGTTGGGAGTACTACAATACTCCAGGCAAAGAAGTGACGATGGAAACGTACCCTCAAGATGATCTGATTATCGCAACTGCTTCAAACTTTTTGGATCAATACGGAATTAACAGAGATCAATATGGCGCTCCTGTCATTGATACAGCATGGCGCGGACCAGTTATTCTTGCAATGGAACGTGGTGAAACTGCGTATGTTCCACAAGATGTTAATGTTCGCTTCCCATTGCAACTCGAAGGTAAGTCGGTATATGAGTCATGGGGTAATGCATATGGAATTAATGTTTCGGTGAATTTGCAACGCATGGAAGTGACTGGCGCCTATGAAATCGTTGGATTAAATTTTGAAACTTCTGATTACGAGATGACAACTGATCAAGCATTGGTCAAAAAATTAGTTGAGCAAGGTGGACTTGATCAATGGTACTACGCAGACGCTTCGACGCAAGTTGTCGATGTAAAACTTGGCGAACCAGCATTGGTATATACTCGTTACTACATTTGGGAGCAAGAAACAAACACTAACAAAGAGTTGTATATTCCAGCGCTGAGATTTCCTGTTTTGGAAGCGCCAAAAACAGAATATTATTACAACAAGGATTCGGTCGTCATTCCTTTGGCGCAAGAAATTTTGAAACAACGCAGTGTTGATAATGGCGTTCGTCCGATGCCAGTCGAGCCGATGCCGATGGTAAAATAAAAAATAAGTTAAAAAGAAAAAACGCTCTGACTACGTCAGAGCGTTTTGTGTTTGAGGAATGAAGTACGATGCAAGGTGCGCGTGCACTCTTCGCATATTTTCCTGCGCAAGTAATTTGAGAGCCGGTGTTGTGTATTGATCAAAACTTCCTACATGCTCAATACTTTCGGTGAGTAAGGAGATGACTTCGTCGGACGTTTTGTCTAGCCACCGCTGCATCGCTTCATGAATATTAATTTCTTCGTTGAGCGAGTCAAAAGCTTTTGGTAGCGCCCAAAAATCTTTTACGATCTCGTCTTCGAGTACGTTAACAACAAATGCGCCAATGCATTCAATGTCATGCAGCGTCCCAGGGAAGAGGAGTGGATAGATGATGACCTCGTCTTTGAGTCCCGACCAAACAGCGATTTTTTCGATAAGCGTTAGATTTTGAATTTCCTTAACAACGTGTGCGCGCGAAGATTCAAAAATATAATTTCCAAATAACGACATGCGTTGAAGATAGAATCGATGAAGTACCTCGGTTGCAAATGAGGTTGCTTTGGCTATTGAGTCAGCTTTACTCATAGTAACCTCGCTTGAATTTGAAAATGTGCATAAAGATTTCTTCCATGCACAAACAAAAATATGTGAACATGGGATCTCCTTTTGAGTTACAATATCACGCACGAGCTCTATTGAAAAGAGGTTGAGGCGCAAATGAGCTTGACGTAAGTGTAGATCTATAGTATTCTGATGCCATTATTAAAGTAAATTACCACTAAGGAGGTGGAATAACATGGTAGATGTAAAGCGCAAAAAGAATGAATCTTTTGAAGGCTTGATTCGTAAGTTCAACAAACGCATCATGCAATCAGGAAAGGTGTTGCAAGCAAAAAAAGTGCAACGTCTCGAAAAAAAGATCAATCGCAACAAACGCAAGGCACTTGCACTTCGCCGTAACGAAATCAAAACTCAAACTGAGTTTTTGAGAAAGACGGGTACGTTCAAAGAAGAATAATTTTTTTCACAAAAAGAGCACCACCCCGGCCATGAGCCACCCCTCCTTTGAAAGGAGGGGGTAGGGAACGGGCTCTTTTTGTGTTTTTGTGATATACTTCAAATACTATGGAACAACAAAGAGAACAAAAAGGTGAGCAACATGTGATTGCTCGTATGCTTGAACTTATCAAGGAACTTGATGGGTTGTATGGTCGTTATTTGGCTGGGAGGATGCATAGAACATGGGAGGTGAGTGAA
>JADLGS010000040.1 GCA_020849205.1 Candidatus Falkowiibacteriota bacterium
ACATTCCAAGATCGCCTTCGCTGTCGCCAAGTAAAATCACATTCTTTCGATGTTTAAGCTCTTGGTAAAAATCAAGCGATAGTAACGAATGTTCATCTTTATTATACGAATGAATAAGCGGGGGGATAATGCCGCAGGCTTTGCCTTGCTCATCCCATGCAAATCGATTTGAAACAATGTGAATATTGTTAAACAAGCAGTTTCGATGTTGCAAGAAATAAGCAATGGAATCATAACCAAGTCCGTTAGCAGAAAAAATTACGATAGGAATATTTTTTGCATGCAGTAGTTGTAAGAGTTCGAGTACGCCTTCGCGTAAATCAACTCCACTTTCTTGCATTGCATCAGTAATATGCTGCTTCGTCAACCCGCATTCAATGAGTAGTGCGAGGTGTTTATTCCACCACTCCAACATCAACCCCTTCTTTGTTTCAAGAGGGATGTCATTTGAATATTCAATTGGCTTGTAGTGATCAGCATACGCTTGCGCTCGGGCTGGATAATCAGGCGTTAGATACTTTTTATCTCGCAAAATCGATATCAAAGACCCCGACATCTTTTCATACCCTTTCGTGCTCGTCAGCGTCCGATCAAAATCAGAAATAATATGAAGATTTTTTGCCCCACCAGCTATGATTGCATTTTTAACACTTTCAAAGTGCGTTGGATTTGAAATAAGAATTTCTGAATTCATATGTCTCCTTGAGGTAAGTTATATAGGTGAATTGTAGCATAGTCAAGGGAATAAAAAAGTCCCATTAAGGGACTTGGTGCGTGGTGCTTAGTAGTCTCTGTCGCGATCGATTTCGCGAAAGAATGTTTCGGTGCGATCTGGTCTTGTAAACATTGAGGTCTCGAATGGCTTTTGTCCATTCCATTGGTATTGAATTGGCTTGCTATTTTGTCGTGCTCTTATACTTTCCTGCGATCCAAGATCAAGCGCACGCTGCTGTTCTCGTTCTGCTGCTAAATCAGACGCTTCATTAATGCTCTGCTGAAACGTAGGATAGTCCATACTTCCTCCAATGAACAATATTTGATATCATATTACAATGAAATATATCACATCGCAAATAAAAAACAATAGTATAATATGCGCAATTCCGCATAGTTCAATTAAAATTCCTCAGCAATTTAGAAAGAGTTTTACTTTGAACAATCAACAACTCTCAACAGAAGCAAGTTTAATGAGTGATTTGTACACTGAAGCGCTTTATAGTAAATTGAGAAAAAAATGCAATGCGATCACGTCAAACATTTGTCGACTCGTCGTTGATGTTGAGCGATTTGTTGACGATAATGATGAACCAATGAGTAAGGTGGGAATGGGAGTGACTTACACAAGAACAAGCGACCAAAGGGTTCTAAGAACAGTCTCAAAAAAGCAAAAAAAATATATACTTGATAAAATCTATTATCCATATCATAAAAAATTAAACTCTTTGACCGAAAGAGCTTTAAAGAAATACGAGAAGTGTTTAATAATCGACTGTCATTCATTTCCAAACGAGCCCAGATGCTATGAACCAGATCAAAAATCACCTCGACCAGATATTTGTATTGGTTATGATGCTTTTCATGTAGATATTGATTTTGTTAAAAAAATCACAAAAGAATTTAGAAATTGCGGATACACGGTAAAACACAACACACCATTCAAAGAGTCTATAGTACCACTAAAATATTACAAAAAAGACAAAAATGTCAAAAGCGTAATGATTGAAATAAATCGTAAACTATATATGAACGAAATTAACTTCAAAAAAATTTCAAATTTTACGAAAGTACAAAATGATATAGCTAAAGTTATTTTTAAGGCAATATCGTAGGATGTTCAATTTCGGGATTATATTTACCAGGTAATACCATCGTAAATACCTTCGGGCTACCAAATTTTTCATAATTCCAATATTTTGGAGCGTAATCAGGATTCCATGCCTCTGCTTTTGCAATTTCAAATCCTGCGTTTTTGTATAATACGAGTAATTTATCACCGATACACGTTAAATGCGTAACCCCTTTCTCGATTGCAAGTTGAACCAACTTCGGACCTCGCTTCGCTTCAAGCGAAAACAGGGATACAAGCTCATGTTTTAAAGTTACTCCAAATCCTGATTTTTTATCTTCTGTTAGAAAAATGTCAATTTTATGCTCAATATATTCTTTTGGAGAATAAGGCGTTAAAAATGCTTGTAATTCCAATTTTAAACGATCTCGTTGATTCACAAACTCAACAGCATCTGCATTCAAAAGAGTAATTTTTGAATTATCTTTATTTTCTTGAATATCAAATTCAGTATTCATGTAATAATTATAACATACATTACTCATACATCAACGTACAAATTTATCAAAATTACACAACAGTAAACTGTCATGCAGTTAATAAAACATGCTACCTTATATTCTTTTACTGTGCGGACGGAGGGACTTGGCTAGACTCGCTTCGTCTGCTGACTCGCGGTCCTCGCCTGACCTCGTCGCTCCTCACGCCGTCGCGTTCGAAGCAAGACTCCGGTCTTCAAGTCCTCACGCAAGCACCAGTGCTTGCTCGTCCGCCACAAACTGACTTCTGACTTCTTACTACTGACTACTGATTTGTGCGGACGGAGGGACTTGAACCCTCACGCATTGCTGCACCAGCTCCTAAGGCTGGCGTGTCTGCCAATTTCACCACTCGCCCGTGAGAACGAGTCTACCATAAGACGAGAGGATGTTTAAGCGGACGGCTATAGTTTCGTAGTATTTCACTGGATGAAGTACCAAACAAGGAAAAGTATAAGCAAATGTATTGGGTAAAACCAATAAAAAAACATTTTCGGCAAGCTGTATGAGCCCTTTTGTCCACCGTAACTCATGAGAAGTGGAATAGCCATGAGGGCAAAGAGTTGTAGATCACCTGCAAATGAAAATTGTGGAAAAAGTAATGAAAATGTAGATGTAAATAGCAGAACACTTAAGCCGACATATTTATTACCTTCCAAATACAAATAGCTACCAAATAAAATAATAATTCCGTATGCTCCGTAGTCACTGTTTACTGATTCTGCAAGACCTGCGCATAGTATGATGCAGGGAATTTTTAAGAAATATGTAGGAAGTATTGAGTATCCTTGTAATGCAATTACTCCTATCAGAAAGGTAAAGAGTATGTTGAGTGATGCATTAAATCCGCCCGCAATGTTTATCGCAAGAAAGAATGGAATCTGTGCAATAAGAGTAAAAAGTGCAAGTCTAAAAAAATAATTCCGCTTGCTGCTTGTTTTCCTAAATCCTTCAGCAATGAGTAATGCAA
>JADLGS010000041.1 GCA_020849205.1 Candidatus Falkowiibacteriota bacterium
ATCGATTCAACCAAAGGTGAAAGATTTGCAAGCGCAATAAAAAGATCAAAAAGAATTGTTGGAGCAAAAATTAATGGAGTTGTATAAAGAAGAAAAGGTGAATCCTTTTTCTTCATGCGCGCCGCTCTTGATTCAGATGCCAATCATTATTGCTGTTTATCAAGTATTTCGTCACGGACTTGTTTCACAAGGCTTTGAACGTCTCTATGCGTTTGTCGCAAATCCGGGGCATATTGATACAATGGCGTTCTTTGGAACTCTTGATTTGTCACAACGCTCGATTGTGCTTGCGGTTGCTGCCGGCGTCGCGCAGTTTTTCCAAAGCAAGATGCTGATTTCTGCAAAGCCAGCGCAAGTAAATGATAAGCCGCTTGAGGGATCAAAAGATGAGGAGATGCTTGCTATGATGAACAAGCAGATGACGTATATGATGCCTGCGATGACTGTATTTATCGGCGTTTCACTACCTGCGGGATTATCACTGTATTGGTTTATTTCAACAGCGTTCATGCTCGTCCAACAAATTTTGCTCTTTAGGCAAAAGCAACAAGCGTAATATGCAACTCATCAATTCAATACAATTAAAATATCTGCCGGTATATACCAAACTCGGTGAGTATGTAGGACGTGTTATTGATTTTGATGTTGATTGCGCTACGTTTAAAATTATGACTCTTCATGTTCGCATGAAGAGTTTGTTGCCTTTTATGGGACGTAGTCTCTTGATTGGAGTTGAGTCCATTGTCGAAATCACTCCGCGGGGAGTTATTATCGAAGAGCTTGTTGAGCAAGAAAAAATTACTAATCCTGATCTTGGTTTAGTTACCGAGTAACTATGCGAAATTTTACTTTACCTGAATCGGTGCGATTGGTCGTCGAGTTTTTTGATATGTTTGATTACCCAGTAACGCTGTATGAGGTGGTGAAATACGCGCCATCACAACTTTCGTTTACGCAAGCGCATGAGTTACTTGTCGCGCATGGTGATATCGTTTGTCATGATGGATACTATGGCAAAAAAGAGAGCAAAGCGCAGGTGGTTAAGCGCTTGCGTCGCCAGAGACTCTTTGAAGACAAGATACGAAAAGTTGCATCAACACTTCGTTTAATTTCGTGGTGTCCTAGCATTGTAAACGTATATCTTTCTAACAGCATGAGCTTTGGAACTGTTCACGAAGATTCTGATATCGATGTTTTTATTGTGACAAAACCTCGACAGTTGTGGAGCGCGCGTCTGTGGGCGATGCTTGCGACTATGTTGTGTGGTACGCGGGTTACCGCGACATCAAAAGATAAAGTGTGTCTTTCGTTTTTTGCTACCACAGACGCGCGCTTATCCGATGCTTTTGAAAGCAGTGAGGATTACTACATGTATTTTTGGGAGAAAAGTTTGATTTCATTACAAGATCCAACAATCGCGGGATTTATTTCTTACAAATCTCATCCGACTGCGCATTTTCTTTTGAGCTGGTATGGTTTTGGAGAAGTTTTGTATAAAAGCGCGCAACGCTTTTTGATGCGTCCGCAAAAACTTGAGATGGCGCGTAGTGGGGGGACGCATGTTATAATGAATGAAACTATGATCAAGCTCCACGAGCGTGATCTACGAAGCGATTATAATCATCAACTTCAAAAACGTTTGTATGCGTAATTTTCTCTCACAGCTCATTACCAAAGGAGTGTATCTCCTTGCTTTTTTGTTACCACTGGGAACGCGATATATTTTGAATCAAGGTGTGATTGGCGATTTTGCGTGGGAGTACGCTACGATTTCAATTTTTGCTCTTGAGTCGCTCATTTGGCTGTTGGCGATTACAAGTATCGTGCTTCATGCTATTGATTTTGATGATGAGATTCATTTTCGCAACCAAAAATTGTTCATGATGATTTTACTTATGATTGGTCTTGGTGTTACTAGTATTGCGACTATCTTTTTTTCTGATTATCACAACATTGCTTTGCAAGGTGCTTTGCGTTTACTTGAGGGGATCGCTCTTGTACTCATACTCGTTCACGCGAAATTTTCACTTCATCGCTTTGCTCAGTGCTTGGTTGCCAGTTCCGTAATTCAATCGGCGCTTGGCATGGCGCAGTTTGCGTCACAAAAAGTGTTTGCTTCAACTATTCTTGGCGTATCACAAAAACTGCCAGAGGTTTTGGGTATCTCAGTGCTTACAAATAACGGAGAGCGTGTATTGCGCGCGTATGGAACTTTTTCTCATCCAAATATCTATGGATTTTTTGTTGTTATGGGAATTGTCATATCGCTAGGCCTTTTATTTACGTACCGAAGTACTCTTGAAAAATGGTTGATTATGTGTGCGCTCGCAATTCACAGCGCTGGACTTTTTGTGAGCTTTTCTCGAAGCGCGTACTTGGCGATGTTTGTGAGCGCGCTCATTGTTTGTTTGTATGTTGTCATCAACAAAAACAAGAAGCTTATGTTTACGCTTGGTATTGGATTGATTGCGCTTCTCGTTGTCCAAACGGGACTATTGTTTGCGTATCAAGATGTAATGATGGAGCGTCTCGCGCCAACACAAGTATTGTCGTCAACATCAACACTTGAGCGACAAGAACTGCTTTCGCAGGCGCGACAATTACTTACGTTGCGTTGGGAGAGGGGTATTGGAGTTGGAGCGTACCCATTGTTTGCGCATGACGCGCTTGGTGGCGCTGCGGGCGTCGTCCCACAACCCGTTCATAATACATTCTTACTCGTACTTGTTGAGATTGGAATTGCGGGTGGAATTTTGTTGGTTGGGTTACTCTATCATATTATTCGAAACATCATTGTGTTTCGTGTAGGGTACTCAAGTGCGCTTTTGGCAGAGTTAGAAAAGTTTCAACGCGCTGATATGTATGAACAAGAATACGGATTCACAACTCACTGGTATATTATTTTTTCTGCGCTCGTTTTTGGCGCGCTTTCGATATTTTTCTTTGATCACTATATGTGGAGTAATGTAACGGGAATTATAATGTTTTGGATGATAGTCGGCTTATGGATGAGGCAATTCGTTCGCGTGAGAGTCTGAATCTAAAGGCGAGTTCACCCCTAAGCCGAGCTTAGGGGCGCCCCTAAGCCGAGCTTAGGGGTTTGTGAGGGTTCTTGACGAGAGGTTTTTCTCATCATACTATAGAGGCACTTATCACGATTGTGATAGGTGCCTATTTAATAATAATTAATAATATATGACCTATATACCATTACACGATTCTTTGGTGGTTGCGTTGGTTAAAAACGAGGAAAAAACTGCCTCGGGTATTATTATTCCCGGATCAACACAAGAAAAGCCAAGCGTTGGAACGGTCCTTGCGGTGGGCAAGGGAAGAGTTTTGGATTCTGGCGCGCTCATAGCGCCGAGCGTGCAAGTTGGCGACAAAGTTGCTTTTAAAAGTTTTGCTTTTTCTGCTATTCCCGGTGAAGAAGGGGTTGGTGTGATTAGCGAAAGCGATGTGTTAGTTATAATGAAATAAAAGTATGAGTAAAGTTATTAAATTTAACAAAGAAGCACGAGAGTCAATGAAACGTGGTGTAGATGTACTTGCTGATGCCGTTAAGGTGACTCTTGGACCAAAAGGAAGAAATGTAGTGCTTGATAAAGGCTATGGCGCGCCAGTCGTGACCAAAGACGGAGTTTCGGTTGCCAAGGAAGTTGAGCTTGAAGACAAGTTTGAAAATATTGGCGCGGAGTTGGTGAAGTCTGTTGCTTCAAAGACTAATGATGTTGCCGGTGATGGAACAACTACCGCAACTGTACTCGCGCAATCACTTATTCGCGAAGGCTTAGAACATATAACAAAAGGAATCAATCCTCTTGATGTCAAAAAAGGAATTGATAGCGCGGTTGACGTTGTCGTTAAAGGTTTGCAAGCAATGTCACAAAAAATTGAAGGCTCGCAAAAGATCGCGCAAGTCGCTTCAATCTCTGCTAACGACAAAGAACTAGGCGCGCTTATCGCGCAGGCGATGCAAGAGGTTGGTACGGATGGCGTAATTACGACAGAAGAATCTCAGTCGTTTGGTTTTAGTATTGAAACGGTGAAGGGAATGCAGATTGATCGCGGTTACGTTTCTCATTACATGGTGACAAATCCAGAAAAGTTGATTGCTGAATATCAAAATCCATACATTTTAGTAACAGATGCAAAAATTACCTCGATACAAGACATTTTGCCATTACTCGAAGCGATGGCGGCAAGTGGAAAAAAAGAACTTGTGATTATCGCGGAAGACGTTGATGGCGAAGCGCTCACAACACTCGTGGTAAACAAAATACGTGGCATGTTTCACGCGCTCGCGCTCAAGGCGCCGGGCTTTGGTGAACGACGCAAAGAGTATTTGGGTGATATCGCTGCGCTTACCGGCGCCACAGTTATTTCTTCTGATCTTGGACTCACTCTTCAAAACGCAACAGTAGAGCATCTAGGTCGCGCTGGTAAAGTTACTTCAACAAAGGAAACAACAACTATCGTAGATGGTAAGGGTGACAAAAATCGCCTCGAAGAACGTGTTACGCTTATCAAGCGTCAAATTGAAAACACTGATTCAGAATTTGATAAAGAAAAGTTGCAAGAACGCGTTGCTAAACTTACAGGTGGAGTTGCAGTGATCAAAGTTGGAGCAGCGTCAGAGGTAGAAATCAAAGAGATTAAAGATAGAATCGAAGATGCGCTTAACGCCACACGCGCGGCAATTGCCGAAGGTATCGTGCAAGGTGGTGGGTTGCCACTCGCGCAACTTGCGCTCACAATTGATGATGCGCATGGAAGTAATGAAGGTCAAAAAGTTGGAATGCGTATTGTGCGCGAAGCGCTTCGTTTACCATTATTGCAAATTCTTGATAATGCTGGACTTGATGCCAAGAAGTTATACAAACAAATACTTGATGAAAAATTTGCGCGTGGATTTAATCCGCTCTCTGAGCAGTTTGAAAACTTTATTGAAACTGGCGTGATCGATCCAACAAAAGTAACGCGCACAGCGCTACAAAATGCTGCGTCTATTGCGTCGATGTTTTTGACAACGGAGGTGGTGATAACGG
>JADLGS010000042.1 GCA_020849205.1 Candidatus Falkowiibacteriota bacterium
CTCGTCATCACGGAAGTGGGTTTGTTATCTCATACTCAGTTACCGCGCAAGGCAATTTCTTTAAATTATCTTTTTATACCAAGGAGATGGAATGGAGGTTAGAAGAAATGGTCACGGCGTGACATTTCTTCTAATTAAAAATTACAAAAACAAAATTCAAAAATAGTGAAAATGATGAGTCTAATTTTAGAATTAATACTTAAACTAGTAATTACCTTTTAATTTTTAATTTTGTTTTTATAATTATAATGCCAAGCATTATCGCTCATATCGACATGAACTCATACTTTGCTTCGGTTGAACAACAAGCAAATCCATTATTACGCGGAAAACCCGTTGGTGTTGTTGCGTATCTTGGAGATAATGGTTGCATCATCGCTTCGTCAAAAGAAGCTAAGAGTTTTGGTATCAAGACGGGGTGTAGCGTTGCGCGCGCGAAACAGATTCACCCCGGAGTAGTGTTTGTAGAAAATGAACCAGCGAAGTACATCGCCACGACGCAACGCATTGTCGAAATTTTTGCGCAATATACTGACGCTCTTGAACAATACAGCATCGATGAATCGTTTCTTGATTTTACCGGATATGTAAAAAATTTTGATGAGGCTGCGCGTCTCGTTACTCATATTCGCGCGCGCATCAAGAATGAAGTGGGAGAGTGGTTAACGTGCAGCGCTGGTATCGCTACGACACGATGGCTTGCAAAGTTTGCCTCAGATTTTGCAAAAAGTGATTCTCAATTAGTTTTGCAAGCCAAAGAAGATCGACTACGTATTTTTGATCAATGCGATTTAGTTGACGCATGGGGGATTGGTGACGCCATGAAGCAACGACTTAACGCGCTGGGAATTTTTACTCTGCGTCAGCTTCATGATTATGCGCCCACTAATTTACAAAGAACATTAGGTAAGCCGGGATATTATTTGTGGGCGCATCTCAACGGTATCGAAATCGAGGGTGTCGCATCTTCTTCGCGCCCGCCAAAATCAATTGGCCACACCTACTGCATTCCGTACCAAACTCATGATACAGACTATCTAGGAAGTATTCTTTATAAATTAGTGTGCAAAGCAACAAAACGATTGCGCGCGCTTGATATGGAGGCGGGCGCCGTGACTGCGGGATACGCGTTGGTGCGTGGCGGCGGTTTACATGTTTCAAAAAAATTATCCCATCATGTTGTTACCGCAGATGAGATCTATCGATACGCTTCGCAACTTTTTTTCTCACAACCAATCAAAGAAAAGGTGAGGATGGTTGCTGTGAGTGTTTCGAGTTTACGAGGCATAAGCAATCAAGGATCGTTGTTTGCCCCGCCACGCGATCGCGATCTTGCGCGAGCGCTTGATAAACTCTCTGCGCGCTATGGCGACACGGTGGTGTACAAAGGACGACTCTGGCACACCAAAGATCAAGCGCAGGATCGAATCGGATATCGTAAATTAAAATAAAAATCCGACAACTTTCGTTATCGGATTTTTTATGAGGAATCTGTATTACTTTACTGTGTTTACAAGTTCAGCAAAAACTTTTGGATAGTCAGTTGCGAGTTGCGCAAGAACTTTACGATCAAGAGCAATGCCTTTCTTTTTGAGGGCGCTCATGAATGTTGAGTATGTCATGCCGTTTGCGCGAGCAGCAGCATTAATACGAACTTGCCACAATGAGCGGTAATCGCTCTTCTTTTCGCGACGTCCGCGAAGCGCGTCTGCACCAGCTTTGAGCACTGCGGTACGAGCTTGGCGCATGTTACTCTTACGAGTCCAGCGGTAGCCCTTTGCGAGTGCGCGTAGCGTGCGACGCTTCTTTAAGTGTTGTACACCTCGTTTTACGCGTGGCATAGATTAATTGTGTGGTAAATAAGATTTAATATTTTTCGCGTGTTGCTTGGTGAGTTGCACATCACGTCTCTTTTTACGAGTGATGTTACCAGATTCACGAGAATTGAAGTGATCTTGTCCGGCTTTCTTTTTGATAACTTTGCCAGTTTTTGTCACTCTAACGCGTTTAGCGATACTTTGATGTGTTTTTAACATAGTGAGTTTTAATTCGACCAAACAGTCTGGGAAACCATTTCAGCGTGCCGTTATGATACTTGATACTACCAATAAAGTCAAGGGATCTGCTGACGCAGAAGTCAGTAGACAGTAGTCAGAAGTCAGAATGAAAGATTCACAATTTAATAAAAACTATCAATATATTACTTGGTGGAATTCTAAGCATTTGTTATTATAGTCAGCATGGAAAAGAAGATCTTAGCCACCAACAGCAAAGCCCTCTTTAATTACACGGTCGTTGATAAGATCGAGGCTGGTTTAAAATTATTTGGTTATGAAGTGAAAGCGGTGCGTACAGGGCAGGCGTCAATGACGGGTTCATATGTCACCATTACGCAGGATTTGCAGGTACAACTGCACAATCTCCATATCCCAAAGTACGAAAAAGCTTCAACTCTCAAAGAATATCACCCGACACGCAGTCGCACGCTATTGCTTAATAAGCGTGAGATTTTGAAGATCAAAAATCATATGACGCAAAAAGGATTGACATTGATACCCTTATCACTCTATAGTAAGGGCGCCTTTGTCAAAGTTGAGCTTGGTTTGTGTAAGGGTAAGAAAAAAGCAGACAAAAAGGCAGTTATTAAACAACGCGATATTGATCGCGATATTGAACGGTTCCTTAAATTTGAATAATGGGGATGAAAGGCTTCGATGAAGAGTCGTGTTGCCCGTGCAGCGATTCAAGAGACCATGTCTCTTGTTAATCAACATGGAAACATTAAGTGCAAACACACTTACAGCATCGTTTAAGAACGCTTTTGCGTCTCTTAACTATGCACCAGTAGCAGCGTAATTAATCGCAGCTACCATCTGCGCAGACGAAGTTTCATAGTCTGATGCAGGTGTCATTTATGAAACTCGGTGCATGCACGCCCGCCATTGCGAGGTATGCATTTAAATTACCAATGGACGCTGTCTGATTTCTTGCCTAGCTCAAAGTCATACAGCGTAATAGAGCCAGGCTACATTCGTAGACCCACTGGTAACATCTTTTCACACGCGAGTTCAATTCTCGCCATCTCCACTCGACTCGGTACCCTCGCTCGTGGCCGGCCACTCAACAAAACAAGTCGAGTGCCCCGAGCCTGTCGAGGGGTGTTTTTGTTTTAACTACTCGCGTATAGGTACTGTATTGCATTTTTGATATAATTCTTCTATGCATTATGTTTATATGATTAAAAATGAAAATAATGATTTGTATATTGGAATTACCCAAAATCCAAATAATCGATTACAGGCACACAACACAAACAATGGCGCAAATTTCACCAAAGATAATGGCATATTTTGTATAGTTTTTTTAGAAGAATACCCAACACTGCAAGAAGCACGTCAAAGAGAGGTGCAGTTAAAAAAATGGCGACGCAGTAAAAAAGATTTTTTAGTCGAAAGATATTCACAAGGATTAACTACAAAGCAAGCAAATTAAATTTAACTCGACTTCATTAAAAAAACCGCCATTCCGTGGCAGTTTTTTATTTTCTGATTCCTGAATACTGACTTCTGACTTCTGACCAAGTATCCATCTACAATAGGTTGAAAATAGGGAAGGGGGAATCCTTACTTGCCTATTGTAAATGGGTAGCTGGTCAAAAAGTACATACAAAACTTATCAAACTGGTAAAAAATGTCAAACGGTTGCTCATTTACTCATTTTGGCTTACAATAGAGGTATTATTAGTTAACCTATACATCCGTGAGAATGAAGCGATATCATGGGCATCAACAGTTTCAAAAGGTTGAAGAGCTCTACGAAATCAACGAAAAGATCCGCGTACCAGTCGTTTTTTTGATTAGTGACGAAGGTCCATTGGGAGAATTTCCTATTGATGAGGCATTAGCAAAAGCTCAAGAAGCGGAGCTTGATTTAGTATTGGTTGGACCAAAGGCTACTCCGCCTGTTGCTAAGATCTTGGACTACAAGTCTTTTAAATACCAAAAAGAAAAAGAGGCAAAGAAACAAAAAGCTCATTCAAAGCAAACTCAAATCAAGATTTTGCGCCTTTCACCGCGTATTGGAAAACACGACTTTGATGTTCGCGTGAACAAAGCCGTTGAATTTATTCAAGATAAAGATAAGGTTAAGGTAGAAATTCAATTAAAGGGAAGAGAAAAGGCTCACGCTGACGTTGCTTTTGATGTGATCAAAGAATTTGTTACTACCGTTGAGGGGTTGGTAAAAACTCGAGTTGAAGCGCCTGTTAAAAAAGAAGGCTCTACTGTTGGAACAATCCTTGGTCCACAATAATTTCTCATGCAAAACTCGCAAAACTACAAAATTGATATCAGCATGCAAACACTGTTTAAGGTGCTTGGCGTGATTGCTGTAATTGGATTTTTGTATCTCATCAAAGATGTGCTCGCAATTTTGTTTGTGGCGCTTCTTTTAATTTTGTTGTTGCAACCAAGCGTCCGTTTCATTGCATCAAAAGGAATTCCGCGACCACTCGCGGTACTGCTCATGTACATTATTTCGCTTGGCGCGTTGGTCGCGGTATTCTCGCTTGTAGTGCCAGCGATTATCAAGGAGACAGAGCAAGCAGTTGTTGTGCTTGAAAACTATAGCGCGCAAGCAGCTTCGTTTTTTGGAATCCAACTACAACCACAATTTAATGATGCCACTCAAGCACTTGCTAACCTCAAAGAGTTTTTGCCAAACGCAACGCGCGATTTATTTTCACAACTTTCAAACTTCTTGCGCGCGCTTGTGACAGTAGCTGTTGTGCTTGTCATCACATTTTATGGACTTGTCGAAGAAGATGCGTTTAAGAGCGCGGTGCGTACTTTTGTGCCAAGTAAATTTCAACCATACTTGTATCATCTTGCGGGAAGAGTCCAGCGTCAACTTGGACTTTGGATGCGCGCGCAGTTGTTACTTGCACTTTTTATCTTTTGTATGATTTTTGTTGGACTAACGATTTTGGGAGTAGAGTATGCGCTCGTACTTGCCTTACTTGCTGGCGTACTTGAATTCATTCCATATGTTGGCCCAATCTTAACAGGTTTCGCGGCAATTGCGCTTACTTTTTTTGCAAATCCATTCAAAGCGTTACTCGTGCTCATATTGTTTATCGTGATTCAACAAGTAGAAAATCATATCCTTGTGCCTAAGGTGATGCAAAAAACAACAGGACTTAATCCTTTGATTTCAATCACAGCCCTTCTCATTGGCGCAAGACTCGCGGGATTTGTGGGATTGTTGCTTGCTATTCCCGTGACACTTGCCTTGTCAGTATTTTTTGAAGATTTCATTACGCGAAATAGCGCGCCTTTAACAGAAACGGAATAACTATGCGCGTAGATCATTCGTTTAATAATCAAATCGAAGAGCAACTCTCAAAGCTTGAACAAAAAATTGATTCAAAGCGTGGCGGAGGAGGAAGGTGTTGCGGATGCTTCTCATTTCTTGTTGTACTCGTGCTAGCGATTATATCTTTGGGTATGTATGTTGGTGCAAAAGCGGGTTTCATTGAGATTCCATATGTGAATCACTATATATACAAGCGACCTCAGCCTAGTTATCTCGTGACTGCAAGTGACGTTTCACAATCAACGCTTATTGAACAACTCAAAAAGAAATCGGTAGTCGCGCTTTTGACCAAACAATCAGTTGAAGTTCCGTTGGTGATTAGTGATGCATATCTTTCAAGTGTATTACGCTCAACTATTGAGACGCAAAACAAAAAAGTAGAACTTGCGCAGGTTGCGGTGCTTGAACGATATCTTGAAGTGTATGTTGCGAATGGCGATATGGTAGTGACGATGGGAGTCGTCCCTACACTTGTAGAAGGGAAGGTGAAACTTGAAGTAGAATTTGTGCGACTTGGAAATCTCAATCTTCCAAAGTCGGTTGGAGGTTTAGCGCTTCGATTAGTGCTTGGAAATGTAGTAAATGGTTTAACCACAGGATTAAAGTTTTTTGGCGACATCAAAGAAGTGAAGTTGGTTGATGAAGGATTAGAAATATTA
>JADLGS010000043.1 GCA_020849205.1 Candidatus Falkowiibacteriota bacterium
ATCAAGATATCTGGAGTCCTGATCGATATCGTGAAATGATTATGGCGACGAGTAGAGAGCGTGGATTATTTGAATCACTCATCGAACTTGGATTGTGCGATGTTTATCGCAAAAAATATCCAGACAAATTTGAATTTACATGGTTTGATTACATGACAAATGCATTTGAAGGGAATCGCGGGTGGCGTATCGATTATATATTTGCCACGCCCCCAGCATTTGAATGCATTGAAGACATTGCAATTGATAAACTTCCTCGTGGATACGAAAAACCATCAGATCATTGTCCGATGGTTGCCTTACTCGCTGATTAAAGCGTTGGAATAAGTTCGACGCCGTCAACAAGAAGTTTAATTTCTTTGACGTCTTCAAATTGCGAGAGCGTTTGTAAAATTAATTTTTGTCGCGCCGTTGATTCGCATGGCCCCGATCCCAGGGTCAAAAACGTTGAAAGATCGACGTAAGCTACTCCTTTTGAAATTCTTAACTGATTAAGCACAGTTCCAGGGATAAAAGGAGTTTTATATCCATGTGGCACCTTATCGTTATTGAGTAGCGTGATAACAGAATTGATTTCCTGATACTCATATCGCGTGTCCATGTCAGGGAGATAGACGGCAATCGGATTTTGACATGTTGCGTCGGTAGCATCGTAGTAATAGAGCGCGATTTTTTCGACTTTAGTTTTTGTGTCAGGCGCTACGACAAAATCTTCTTCTTGTATAGTGATGTTTTCTGGTTGATAGTCATCGCCAAGTCGTGTTTGTTTTGGCGTCGCAAGGTAGTATCCACCCGCAAGGATAATAAGTGTTGCGATAAATAATAATTGTTTTTTCATATTTTTTAAAAAAAGTAGTCAGTAATAAGTAGTTAGTAGTCAGCTCATTTGAACACTGAATTCTAATACTGAATACTATTATATCTCATATCTTCCATTCCTGTACAAGATAATTTTATCTTTTTGTAGTGCTGAGAGTACTTTTTTGAGAAGTGGTGGTGAAAATTGAGTAGCATTGCGTAGTGAGCGGGTAGTTTGCGGCGCATGGAGTAATAATTTTGTGACCATGCTTCTTTTTTGCCGAAACGATCCTTTGAACGTTGATTGTTTTTGGTGATGTTTGCTTTTTCGTGAAGGATTGGGATGAATTGATTTGAGGTACGATCCATAATCCATGAGCGCATAATACATTGTACGAGGATTTTGTCGCGCAACTACCTTTGATAGATAAGGAAGTAATTCTTGATCATCAACGCCTCTCTTGTCTTTGAAGAATTGATGCAGAATGACGGCGCGAATATTTGTTTCGATAAAAATATGCGATTGCTCAAAGGCGAAGGTTGCAATTGCGCGAGCCGTATACGGCCCAATTCCAGGAAGCGATTCCAAGGTGGTTATGTCGCGAGGAAATTCACCTTTGTAATTGCGTACAATTTCACGGGCGCATTCGCGAAGACGTAGCGCTCGATTATTATATCCAAGACCCATCCATTGCTGTAGTAATTTTTGCGTGGGAGCTTGCGCTAATGCTGTGAGGGTAGGAAATGTTTTGAGCCATGCATCGTATTTTGGTATGACACGATTAACCTGTGTTTGTTGAAGCATCACCTCGCTCACCAAAATCTCATATGGATCTTTTGTGTGACGCCAAGGTAAATCATGCCGTCCGTGCGCTTGGTAATACGAAAATATTCTTTTGCGAAGCTGGAGAGGAGTCATGGAATGAATTAACAATTATCAATTTTCAATTACCAATAAATTTACAATTTGAAAATTATCTAATGTATTGGAAATTGGTTATTGGAAATTGGAAATTAAGAGTTTCTTGGTCAACTTCTTGCTTTCTTCAACGCCGGGTTGATCAAAAGCATTAATATTCATAAGTTGTGCTGTGTATGCAACTGAAAGCATAAAAAACATCAATAAGTTTCCAAGCGTTTGTTCGTTTAATTGTTCGAGCTTGATGGTGCTTGCCGGAGTATGTTTGAGAGCTTTTTTGGTACCCTCGTACTGAGCTTGTAGGATCGTGTTAAATGATTTGCCAGCAAGAAGTGAGTCAAAGCCGGGGTTACCAAGTTTTGAGACTGTGAGATTATTTGTTTGAGCTGTAGTGACGAATGTAACAAATTTATCACGAGGACCATCTTGCAAAAGTTGAAGCGCAGAGTGTTGATCGGTTGGGCCAACAAGTCCAAGCGGGGTAGTGCCTTTTCCATTTTTTCCTAAACTCTCTGCCCATAGTTGCGTGTACCATTTTGCGCACGTCGCAAGCCCAGCGCTGTATATAAACAAGACTGCGATATTGCGATGCTTGCGCGCGTTAGTAACGGCAAAACATGCGTGAGTGAATGCTGGGTTGTTGCGAGGAGTGTTTTGCGCAACTAGCGTCGAAGCTTCTTGTGCGCCGGTGACAATTTTGTCGACGTTGATTCCAAAAAATCCCGCAGGGATCAAGCCAACGTTTGAAAAAACAGAAAAGCGACCACCAACCACTCCATGCGAAATAATCTCATAGCCCTGTGCTTGAGCTATTTCAAAGAGCGTTCCCGATGACGATGTAAGCGCGAAAATGTGATGCGCGTGATTTTTGCCAAGCGCTTTTTTAAATCTTTCAAGTATAACGGAAAATGTCGCGAGCGTTTCGGTAGTTCCGCCTGATTTTGAGATAACAAGAACTGCAGTTTTTTTGTAATCAAGTGACGCGGTAAGCGTTGGAAGATGAGTTGGATCGCTCGTGTCTCCGGCAAAAATAACTTGCTTAGGTTGTTTGACGGTGTGGCTAAGCGCATTGATGATTGTTTTGGCTCCTAAGTCTGAACCACCAATACCCAAGACAAGAAGCGTTGAAAACTGATTGCGAAGTCGCTTGATAATTTTTTTGGTTTCCGTGAGTTCGCGTGCGTCATGCGCAGTAGTCAAAAAACTCATCGATGGATCGTTTGAGAGACGAGCGAATTTTTTGTTAATATCTTGTAATTTCTTGGCATCCTTTGGTCCAAGCGAAAGTGGGCTGTGTAGTGAGTAGGTGATCATAGGTATTTTGTAATACCTCTAGTATAGCAAGGATTACGCACCCTTGACATATTTTTATTGTTCGGTTTTTGTTTGGGATGTAGAATTATCTCAACCCCGAAGCCGAGCTTCGGGGCGCCCCGAAGCCGAAGCTTTTGGGGTAAGAAAAGCTTTTATGATTACCAAACCAAACGAACGTGTCGATGTTATCGCTGTGTTTAGCAAAAAACGAAATTATCCCTTTTCGTTTTCATGGGGTAACAGAAAATATGTTATTGAAAAAGTAA
>JADLGS010000044.1 GCA_020849205.1 Candidatus Falkowiibacteriota bacterium
AGTACCTTATCAACAAAAGTTTCTTTTTTCTCTTCAATTTTTTGTGAGACGCGCGCGATTAATCCAGTTTTTGGCGTTTCAACTATTTGTGGCGCGACCACCTCAACATGAGTTTCGTTTCCATCAAGATGAGTTATCGTTTCTTGAACCTCCACATCACGACTCCCCACCTCACTATCAACCTTAGTCGATGAATACAAAAGATACACGCAGGTAGCTGTGAATAATATAAGAACTAGTATAATTGATTTAATCACTGAAACTTTTTTCATAATTACATGATAGCATACGTTCTCTTGTGTAAAAAGAAAAACGACACCAGAATTCTTGGGTGTCGTTTAACTTATTTAGCTTTCGCTGGTTTCGCACCAACAACGTTTACAAAGGTCTTAGTGATAAGATTACCACTAAAACGCTTTACTTTCTTTTCTGAAAACTTTGCAAATCCGTCGATAAGCGCATGGATTGTATAATCCGTGCCGTACGCAACGTTTTGACCAAGTTCATACTTTGAACCGCGTTGTCTTACAATAATGTTTCCTGCTCTGACAGCTTGGCCATCGTGTTTTTTGACACCAAGGCGCTTACTAATACTATCTCGCAGGTTCTGGGTACTACCACCAGCCTTTTTGGTTGCCATAGAGCTGGGTGCCTAAATATTTAGGATAAACGTGTATTTCAACGTGCGGATATAGTACCAAGAGTTGACGAAACCGTCAAGAGAGCGAGTTTCTGATAAATTCAATAAATAGCGGATGCGGGCTGAGTGGACGTGATTTAAATTCTGGATGAAACTGAACTCCTACATGAAATTTATTTGCCGGTAATTCAATAATTTCAACGAGTTGCGTTTGAGGATTAATACCGCTAAATACAAGCCCTGCCTTTGCTAACACGTCTTTATAATCATTATTAAACTCATAGCGATGACGATGTCTTTCAAAAATCTTTTGTTCACCATAAGCTTTATGAGCCACGCTATCCTTAGTAATGAGACATTCATAAGCGCCAAGTCGCATTGTTCCTCCCATGTCGCCATGCGCAATTTTTTGAATTTGATCAGGCATCGTGTGAACAACAGGATTGCTCGTATCTTTATCAATTTCAGTAGTATGAGCATCAGCAATACCTGCAACATTTCGAGCGAATTCAATTGCCGCAAGTTGCATGCCATAACACAATCCTAAGTATGGCTTATTGTGCTCGCGACACCATCCAATAACTTTAATTTTACCTTCGATACCTCGTGAACCAAAACCACCCGGCACCAAAACGCCATCAAACTTTTCTAGGTCGGATAAAGTTTGAGGGTGTCGTTCAAAATCTTCAGCGCTCACCCACGTAATCACTGGCTTCACATTATTTGCCCATGCAGCGTGCTTGATTGCTTCAATTACAGAGATGTAAGAATCGGCTAAAGTGAACTGACCTGATTCAAAATATTTCCCCACTACAGCAATCTTTACTTCTTGCTGCACGGTTTTAATTTTTTCAATCAATTCACGCCACTCCTTGAGATCTTTCTTTGCTGGCTTCATGCCAAATGAGGCAAGAATCTTGTTGCCTAGATCATCTTGTTCAAAATTTACAGGAATATCATAAATCGTTTCAACATCTGGAGCAGAAATAACATGATCTTTGAGTACGTTACAATATAATGCCAACTTTTGACGACGCACTTCATCAAGTGGATACTCTGATCGCGCGATCAAAAAATCTGGATTCACTCCATTCGCGTTAAGCGCGCGCACCGCGTGCTGCGTCGGTTTGGTTTTCATCTCACCAACTTTACCCGGAACTGGTAAATATGACACCATGACGGTTTTAACGTTATCAGGATTTTCAAATTTCATCATACGAAGCGCTTCAATAAACAAAATGTTTTCGTATTCACCAACTGTTCCTCCAATCTCAATCACGGTAAAATCAGACTTTGCTAAATCAGACGCTTCTTTAATTCTTCGAATCACCTCTTGTGGAACATGTGGAACAACTTGCACGCACTTACCAGCATACTCATGATTACGCTCTTTGTGTATTACAGAAAGATACACACGCCCCGTTGTCATATAATTCACTTTTCCAATCGTAATATCAAGAAAGCGTTCATAATTTCCAATATCTTGATCAGTTTCATCGCCATCATCAGTCACAAAAACTTCCCCATGCTCCGTGGGATTCATCGTACCAGCGTCAACGTTAATATAAGGATCAATTTTCATTGCGGTAACTGTGTAACCCTTACTTTGCAAAATCTTTCCAATCGACGCTGCCGCAATCCCCTTACCAACTGATGACATAACACCACCCACAACAAAAATGTATTTGTGATCGCTTGAATTAAACATACGATTATATAATTACTAGTTACTAATTACTAATTACTAGTTACTAATTACTAGTTACTAATTAGATACATTAAAAAAAATAAAACGCCCTTATTACAGGGCATCGTTATAAAGTGCCTCACTTATTATACTGCTCGTAAAATAAGAGTGTAAAGTGGATAACTTAGGAGGCAGGTTTTAGGTGATAGGTAATAGGTTTTAGTTAAGAAAACCAGCGAGACAGCCAACCCTCCTTCTCATCGCTTTCTTCTTTCTCCTTTTTTTCTGACTCCTGACTTCTGACTTCTGACTCCTGACCTAATATCAAATTATAAACTCTCAATGCTTCTGCACGTACGGTATTTCCATCATACTCGCCTACATGAGCGCGTTGACCATCGTAGCTATGTGGCTTTTGGTCAAGGTGAAGTGAGAGCTCAAGTGGCGCTTCGTTTTCAACATAAATATGAAATTTGGGAAAATGTTGGGTTGTAAGTGACCTAAAATAAGAGATTTTTTGCATTCTCTTATCTTCCTGTCGCGCATACCCTGCACGACGCAACAAAACCTCAGAATTCGTCGTAAATGTCTTTTTAAATGGTATATTCATGCAAACAGTATATCCTACTTGACAAATTTTACCAATATGGCACAATGCGATATCGACACAATCCTGTGTCTTTGTACATCACAACAACCGTTCTTATAAGGAGAACAACCATGAAGAAACTGATCGTTATTGCCTTTTCTGCCGCCCTGGCACTCGCCTGTGGCGAAGACCCTTCCATCTCCCAAGATGAAGGGCTTGAATTGATCGATGTAGCGCAGCCTAAATTCGCAGATGCAAACACCCTCCCTTTCGTGGAAGGTGACGCCGACTGTGTAACCCAAACCATTAGCATCCCGATTAACGACGATGCAAATGGATACGGTTCCGGAATCGGACTCGCGCCAAGCACACCAGCTCCCAATGACGTTTACGTCTGCGGTACGGTGGAAGGTGTAGATCTGTATCCCGCGAATGATTGCGTGTTGCGCAACGGCAACCGTGTCGGTAATTTCATCGACGTCACCTATACGCTTCGTATCGGCTATGTCTACACCGTCAGTGTCTACTATGCTGGTTGGATGCGAGTCGACAATATTCAAGTGACCTCCGGAGCCTCGGGCCCCATCACATTGAACGGCTTCATCTGGCGCGGTGGTTACGAAACTGCCGGCGGTAACTATGGTGGTACGGTAACGTATCCCAATGGCCGCGGTCTCTATGGACAAGCGTATGCATGTTTCCGTGTTGACCGTCAATCCAATGGTACCATCGTTGTTTCGCAATTCAATGTTGCGCCTTGCAATGTGGTTATTGGATCCGCTCTGATTTCAACCGGCGACAGTACGCTTTCAATTACTTCCGGTACTGATGTGCGGTTCCAAACCTCA
>JADLGS010000045.1 GCA_020849205.1 Candidatus Falkowiibacteriota bacterium
GACGGTTCACAAGGTGTAGAACCACAATCAGAAACAGTTTGGAACCAAGCGACGAAGTATGATGTACCTCGTATTGCGTTTATCAACAAGATGGACAAACTCGGTGCTGACTTTTTTATGTCACTTGATACTATCCACGAACGACTTTCTCCAAACGCGGTTTGCGCGCAACTTCCAATCGGTAAAGCAGATACGTTCGAAGGTCTTATCGATCTTTTGAAGCGCAAAGCGTACCACTTTACAGGTGATCATGGTATGGACATTATTGAATCTGAAGTTCCAGAAAACATGAAAGCTGATGTTGAGAAGTATCGCAACATGCTCGTAGAAAAAGCAGCAGAATTTGACGACTCAATCATGAATGATTTCCTTGAAGGAAAGGATATTGAAATTGATCGCCTCAAGGCAGCGCTTCGCAAGGGTGTAGTTGCTAGTAAGTTGTATCTCGTTTTCTGCGGCTCAGCTCTCAAAAACGTTGGTGTGCAATTTGTGCTTGATGCAGTATTAGACTACTTACCGTCTCCTATTGATGTTGCGGATGTTAAGGGTACGGACCCAGATTCAGGCGATGAAGTTGTTCGCAAAATTTCTGACTCAGAACCATTTTCTGGTCTTGCGTTTAAAGTTGCGACTGATCCTTTCGTTGGTAAGCTCGTGTTTTTCCGTGTTTACTCTGGTTCATTATCAGCGGGTTCATATGTTCTCAACGCTACAACTGGTGAAAAAGAACGTATTGGACGTATCGTGATGATGCACGCAAACTCACGTGAAGAAGTTTCTGAAGTGTATGCTGGCGACATCGCTGCTGCAATCGGACTCAAGGGAACAATCACGGGTCACACAATTTGTGATGAACGAAATCCAATCATCCTTGAATCAATGAGCTTCCCAGAACCAGTTATCGATATCGCCGTTGAACCAAAGACAAAAGCCGATCAAGAAAAGATGGGTATGGCTCTCGCAAAACTTTCTGAAGAAGATCCGACTTTCCGTGTTTCAACAAACGAAGAAACAAATCAAACTATCATGTCGGGAATGGGTGAGTTGCATCTTGAAATTCTTGTTGATCGTATGAAGCGTGAATTTGGTGTTGAAGCTAATGTTGGTAAGCCACAAGTAGCGTACCGCGAAACTATTACTATGAATGCTACTGGTGAAGAAAAGTATGCTAAGCAGTCAGGTGGTCGTGGTCAATACGGTCATGCCGTACTTGAGATCGAACCAATCCCTGCTTCTGAAGTTGATGAAAACGGCGTACATCACTCATTTATCTTTGAAGAAGAGGTGAAGGGTGGTGCTATTCCTCGTGAATTTATTCCTGCTGTAGAAAAGGGTGTTAAGGAAGCGCTCACAAAGGGTACGATTGCGGGATACCCAATCGTGGATGTAAAAGTAACGCTTGTTGATGGTTCATACCACGAAGTTGACTCATCTGAAATTGCCTTTAAACTTGCTGGAGGAATTGCGTTCCGCCAAGCGGTAGAAAAAGCTAAGCCTGTGCTTCTTGAACCAGTAATGAAGGTTGAAGTTATTACTCCAGAACAATACATGGGTGATGTAGTAGGAAACTTAAACGCTCGTCGCGGTCAAATCTCTGAAATGACTGAACGTGGTATGGCAAAAGTCGTTCGCGCTATGGTTCCACTCGCTCAAATGTTTGGTTACGCAACTGATCTTCGCTCAATGACGCAAGGACGCGCGCAATATGCTATGGAATTTGATCATTATGCTCAATTACCAGGTAACGTAGCAAAGGAAATTGCGGAAGGTAAGAAATAACCCCCCGACGCTTATGCGTCGACCCCTCCTCTCGCTTTCGCGAGAAGAGGGGTAAGAACACGGATAGGAAACTGTCCGTGTTTTTGTATTGAGTGGATTGACAAAAATGATATTTATGTTTATAAGTGTATGAGTACATTACAACTAATGGAGATGTGAAATGGAAATAAATTTCAAAAAAACTGTTTACAGCAGAGCTGAAGTTATTGAAATTGCAATCTTTTGGTTTCTAACTACTACCGTCCTATTATGTTTGCTCATTGACGCAAGGATTGAGTTATCAAAACTTAGTATTGCGCATACTGGCGAGATAAGTTCTTATCATCAAAAAGTGAGTGAACTCGAGCGTCAATTGCATGTTATGAATTTGGACGAGGAATCGCAGTGTAATCTGCGCATCATTGCGGATCAAATTGCGATTACCTGCGAGAACGATGAGATAAGTATTCAATTAAAGAATGCGTTTGATCAGTATCAATTCAATCAAGTACGATTGCATCGCTATACCGAAAAAGAGGTGGCAGATTTTAATATCAACACCACACAAAATATCAAAGAAATCTTGACAATATACCCTCAGCGCACACAATCGAGGGAAAGCCTCGAAGCTGCTGCGTTCAGAAAATTTGTAGATGAGATGGATCATGACAAATACAGTATTTTCTACAAAGGGTCGTGGTGCGCCACAATTTCTCCGGAACTGATCCAGCAAATTGATCTTCGCGTGCTTTGTGGTGAGAAGGTTGGAAGCAAGTCACAAGCAGCTCCAAAACCCAAGCCACAAAACAAATCTGGATGGAAAGAACTCTAAGCAATATTTACAAGCCCGCACACCCCGCGGGCTTTTTTATTGTAAAGTTATTGACTTATTTAATGCTACGTGATAAATAATAGAAGTGTTCATTCAACAACAACGGAGGATTTGTGAATAAGCTATTTTTGATTCTTATTACGCTTACAATGTTAACAGCTTGTTCTTGTTCATCTGATATTCGTCCACTTAATTCAACGACAATAAATGATTGTAAGATTGAAGAGTTTAGTGGGTATGCGTATCGTTTTAGGTGTAAATCAGATGAATTTATAGTTAGTCTCTATGCATTTTTGAGCGACCATCCAGAACTTGAAATGATTAGTGTCGTTGATGACGATAGAGCGGCTTATGGAGACACTGTAATTTCATTTATTGTCTTTTTTCGTCAAAAAACTTTGAAAGTCGTTTCGCCAAATAATCAAAAAGAATTCAGAATCTTTCTTAGTAATGAGCTCTGCGCAACGCTGCCAATAAATACAACAAAGCCCGTAAATCTTCTCGACCTTTGTTCTAGTAAATAACAATCCCAAACCCGCCCACGCGCGGGTTTTTTATTTTATCAACTTAATCTATTGATTTCATGTTTTCTTGATTCAATGATTTCTTGTTCATTTGCTATTTTGCTCATTTGCTCATTTGTTTATATACTTATCCTATGAAAAACATAATCCCGAACTTAGGTGGTCACGTCAGCTGTGCCGGTGGCGCAAGCAACGCAGTTCGAAATGCGCAGGCGCTTGGCATGAAGACTTTTCAGTTTCATCCTACTTCGCCACGACAATGGAAGGCCAATGTACCACCGCAAAAAGAAATTGATAATTTTGTCGCGCTCTACAAACAACACGATATGAAGAGTTGTTACATTCATGCGCCGTATCTCATCAATCTCGCAAGCGTTGATGCAGAATTACAAAAGAAATCTATTCAAAATCTTTCGATGCAATTGACGATAGGTGATGCGCTTGGCGTAACAGGTGTTGTATTTCATCTCGGATCGTCAAAAGGCGGTAATCACGCGGATCAAATAAAACAACAAGCACAATTAATTCATGATATTCTTAATACCCACAAAGGTGCGTGCAAAATAATTTTGGAAAACTCTGCTGGAGGGGGAGACAAGATTGGTTCAAAGATTGAGGAGCTTGGAATTTTGTTTCACGCGATCAATCATAAGAAGCTTGGCGTTTGTATTGACACAGCGCATATCTTCGAAGCAGGTGTTTTGGAATACACAAAAGCAGGCGTTGAACAATTCAAAAAAGATTTTGAATCAGCGATTGGTCTGCAACATCTTGCTTGTTTTCATGTTAATGATTCAAAAACAGCGCACGGTTCATGTCGCGATAATCACGCGAACTTAGGTGATGGACTTATTGGGATCAAGTGGCTGCAACTTCTCGCAGATGACAAAGACTTTCGTAACGCTGACTGGGTGCTTGAAGTTCCAGGCATACATGGCGAAGGTCCTGATGAAGAAAATATGACAAGACTAAGAAATTTGTTTTAACTATGGAAAAACCGATCAAACATTATTCATGTGGATTTGTTCTTAAAGGCGACAAAATTCTTCTTGGAAAAAAGATGCGAGGGTTTGGCGTAGGGAAGTGGAATGGATTTGGTGGTAAAGTTGAACCAGGCGAAGAAGTTGATGTTGCGCTTGCTCGTGAATTTAATGAAGAGTGCGGAATTGTACTCACTCATTTTGAAAAGTTTGCTACCATTAAATTCGTAATAGATACCCTTGAGCATGATATGTTGTGTCACATGTATCAAATTCACTCATACGATGGTGAGCCAATCGCAACCGATGAAATGCAACCACAATGGTTTGATATAAAAGATATTCCATTTAAATCAATGTGGGCTGATGACCCACTCTGGTTTCCGCTTTTTCTTGCCGGTCAAAAATTTGATGCTCATTTTCATTTTGCAAATGATGATGTAATTTTGGGATATACCGTAAAAAATATTGATTAATAAATGTCTGACTTCAAAAGAAATGTACTTACTATTGTACGCGCAATTCCCAAAGGCAGTGTCATGAGTTACAAAGAAGTTGCGGTTGCAGCTGGTTCGCCTCGTGCATATAGAGCTGTTGGAACAATTATGCGTAATAATAAGGATAAGACAGTACCATGCCATAGAGTTATTACATCAAGTGGATCTATGGGTGTATATAATGGACTTAAAGGTGGTAGTAAGCAAAGAATTTTACAGGAAGAAGGGCATTTTGGCCCATAATCCAATTTTTA
>JADLGS010000046.1 GCA_020849205.1 Candidatus Falkowiibacteriota bacterium
TATGCAACCGCTTCATGCGCAACGTATGAGGTATAACCCGCCCAACGCAAACGAAACGCAAGATCGACATCTTCTTTGTAAGAAAAAAATGATTCATCAAAAAACTCAGACTCATATGCAGTTGCTCGCAACGCGCTCATTGCATAGATCGGCACGGTACCACTTACACCAAACACCTCTTCAACTACTTGAGCGCGTGAATGATCGACTTCGCCAACACTTCGCTCAACTACCTGCCCCCATTTTTTAACCGTGAGGCCAAGCGAATCGATAATGTTTGTAAAAATATTATTTGCAAAATCCCACACCAAAATTTTACCTGAAACACTTCCAATATCATCTCGAGATGAAATCACCTGCAAAGCGTATTTGAGATACTCTGGATGTAATACTATATCTTGATTTAACGCCATGTAATACGGAGTTGTGGTGGCGCGCATAATTGAATTATGACCTTTTGCAAACCCAACATTTACTTTGTATGGCCATACTTCAAATAGATGAGGCGCTCGTGAAACATATTCTTGCGCAATCGCAAGCGAATCATCTGACGAACAATTATCAAGAATGATACATTTAAAATCTTGATTCGACTGAGCCATCACTGAATCCAAACACTGACGCAGATAACGAGCGCCATTCCATACGACCAATCCTATAGTTACTTGTTTGTTCATGTGTTAGTTTCTTTTCTCACTTTTGGAGTGACAAAAAATCCAAGATATTTACCAAGGGCTAAACGAGTTTGCGCGTCAATTGCCGGAATTACACCAAAGAAAATTAAACTAACGGGTAACAAAATCCACTGCAAAAACATAACGAGATACATATACCGCGGTACTGAATGTGGACGTGGAGGTAATAAAATAATAGTTAAAATCGCGGACACCAAAATTCCAAACATTCCCACGTTCATAATTGTTTCAAGGACAAAAGGAGCATTTTGAGCAAGCACAGTTGCTTTTTCTTCTGGTCGCGCGAGCGCAAGTGGAAGTCTACCGAGTACAAACAATAATAATGGCGCGGTTGCCCATGAGTACATCCCCTCGGTGATATTAAAAATATACTTGAGACGTGTTGCTGCCGAAATACTTTGCTTTCTTTTGCGAAAGTTATAAATCATGTATGGCATGTGCTCAACACCCCATGCCCAGCGACGCTGTTGTTTGTATAAATTCTTAAATCCTTCCCACAAAGTTGATCCGCCAACAGCATCCATTGAAACAGGCACAAATAAAGGAACCACCTCGTAATCAGAATTGTAATGAATAAAACATTGCAAAAAAATTCTTGAATCATCGGTTACGATATCTGGTTGCCAAAATCCAACATCAACAAGCGCGCGATAGCTCATTGAATGCGAACTAAAAGTATACAAACGATCGGGGCGCATTAATTCCGCAAGTAACCAAAACACTGTCGAAAACGCAACGATACGCATCGGAGCGCTTGATTCCCAAATGTTGTTGCTGTAAAGCGCAACAGGTTGAAACGAAGCGCGCGTAGGCTTGGGATGAGTAATATATTTGTAAGCAAGATGCGCAAAATACTGAGGGTGTACTACTGTGTCTGAATCAAAATACGAAACGATTAATTTTTCATAAGGTATCCCGAGCTCATCGACAATTTTTTGAGATTGCTTACCCGCCCAATTTGCGTTCGCGCCCTTACCTTTCACCTCACCAACAATTCCATCAGGATGTAATGTGGTGAATAATTTCAAAAACTTGCCCTCGTATGCTTTGATTACTTTTGGACACACTTCGTCATACACTTGCTTAGCGCGCTCTTCCCATGACAAAACAACAATCATTTTTTGTTTGTCGTACACTGATTGCTCTAAACCCTCAAGCGTCTTATTGATAACCTCAAATGGTTCTGAGTACGTTGGCAGAAAAACAATATGATAATAATCTTCATAGCCCGCAAGCTCTTGAGTTTTTGCCAACCAGTCAATTTTAATTTCCTTGTGATAACGATGCGCGGCTATTGAAACGTAAAATACAAAATAAAAAAGTCGCGTTACCCAGTACAATGAAAACACGAGAATGAAATATATTACCCAAAGTGGTTTAAAAAACGAAAGAGCGATCGAACCAACTAATGTAGTCCAGATTAAAATTCCAGGAATATATTCTAAGCGACGATAACCTTTTCTATCTTCCTGTGGTAAATTCAAAATATGTGGTTGCATACTAGCTATTCAAATTAGTTACGATAACATCATGAACGCGCAAAAAACTTCCCCCTTGTTTACAAAAATTAATACACTGACGAACAGCGCCTTCTTGACCGCGCACTACAAGCACAACGCCATCTGGAGTCTGCGCACACTCACCCTCAAGATTAAGTGAATGAATAAAATCATGTAACTGCGTGAGCGTGTCTTTTCGCGCCTCGCCCATCACTTCAATTTTGCAAGCAGTTTGTATCATAAAAGCTACACACAGTGTAGCTTTTTTTGGGGTTTTTATCAATCCCGGCTTATTTTTGAATCTCAATATCTTCGATGATTACATCTTTAAGTGGATGATCTTTACTATTAGTTTCTACGTTTTCAATTTCAAGAGCGACATCCATTCCAGCGACTACACGACCAAAGTTGGTGTGCTCTCCATCAAGCCATGGAGTTGCTTGCGCTGTTACGATAAAAAATTGAGATCCATTAGTATTTTTTCCTGCATGCGCCATTCCTAGGGAACCCTGTACAAGCGGGATATCATTGATTTCGTCATTGAATGTATACCCTGGACCACCCATGCCGTGAGTCTCCCATTTTTTTGGATCTGTTTTAGTGTTAGGATCTCCAGTTTGAATCATAAACTCCGGTATGACGCGATGAAACAAGATTCCATCATAAAAATCTTTTTGGGCGAGGGTAATAAAATTTGCCACAGTCTTTGGCGCCTTATCAGCAAATAATTCAAGCGTGATGTCGCCCATATTTGTCTTCATGACAACTGTAATAACATTTCCAAATTCATTTGTAGATTTCATAGATTGAGTTTTTAGAACCGCATCATCCGGCGTAGGAATCACGACTTGCGAGTAATTCTCGCTCTTTGTAAGGGGTTCGCTTTTTGTGAGTAGTTGCTTTTGTCCTTGCGCGCATCCGGTCAAAAGCATTACTGCAAAAATACCTATAATAAATTGTTTATACATTCGTGAAATTAAAAATTATAAATTAAAAAAGTAAAAGTAATTACAAGATTTAATTTTTAAAGGATAACAACTTTACTTCTTACTTCTTTCTACTTTCTTTTCCTGTCTCCTGACTTCTGCCCCTTGGCTTCTGATTTTACTTCTTTCATATCAGCAACCAACTTCACGGCATCGACGGCAAATTTACCAAGCGCCGACATATCTGACACTTTGTCGCCAACTTTGTTAAAAAATCCACGGACTGCGTCAAACGCACCTTCGATCGTTGTCATTGCTTTGTATACCTGTCGCAAAATACCGGCCGTATAAGCAAAAACCCATGCGAGCGCAAAAAGCGCCAAGAAACCACCAACCCCCAAAGCAAGATTTAAAAAATCTTTTGATGTTTCAAACATATTTCTATTTCTGTTTAATTATGTAACAAGTATAACATATACAGGTTGAGAGGATAAGAGGCTGGGAGGGATTTCCTTTTTCCTTTTTCCTTTTTCCTCTCTACCTGATAACAGCTCCTAATTCTTTGACTAACTTTGCTTTGATCGCTTCATGTAATTTTTGCGCATCAGCAAGTTCGAGTGTCTTTTCTGCGTCGCGATACGTAATGCGAAGCGCTACAGACTTCTTTTTGTCACCAATTTTTTCTCCCGTGAAGATATCAAGTAATTCAATGTTTTCGATTCGCGCGTCAGTTGTTGATTGCGCGATCTCAACAATCGTTTCCCACAACAACGTTTGATCAACAATCATTGAAATATCAAGCGCAATGCTTGGAAAACGTGGAATTGGTTTGAATAAGCGATCGTCGCTATACCATTTCGCGATTTTTGAAAGATTAAATTCACACAAACCGACACGCCCCTTAATTTTAAGTTTTGCGGCGACATCAGGATGTAATTCGCTCACCACGCCAATAACTTCATTTTCAATCTTGATGTAACGTGTGCGCGTTGGATGTAACCACGAAGTTTGTGTGGGTAATACAACAAACGTAGGAGTAAAATGAAGACGATGCAAAATAATGTCCGCAATGTTTTTTGTGTGGCCAAATACTGAATCTGAGTCCTTTTCGTATCTCATATAGGCAACATGCACGTCTTGCGCTGGAAGACGCACGCCAGAATCAAGAATCTCTTCGTCACCCGCTTCTTCTTTGCGAAATACTTTTGCGATTTCAAAAAGTCCAAAAGCATCATGATTGTAAGTGTTAACAACGCTCTCGCTGATCATGCCCGGAAGAATTTCTCTACGACATAACTCAAGGCCAATCGCGACAGGATTTGTTACTCTTACAAAATGCTGAGGATTCTCGCCAAAGATCTGTACTGTTTTTTCTCCGATAAACGATATCGTATTTGTTTCATGAGCATCAAATCCAAACGCCAACATCTCACGAAGCTTGCGCGATAGAGATGCAACGTGATCAACATGGGGACGATGCACTTGAATGCTTGGTAGCGTTGGAGTGATTTTGTCGTAACCATACATACGAGCAACTTCTTCAACAATGTCTTGTTTCATGGTGACATCTTTGGTCGCGCGCCACGACGGCACACTCACCTTGTATTCACCCTTCTTACCTTGCTTGACCCCAAAACCAAGTGACGTAAGAATGCTCGTCACCTCTTTATCTTTTACTGGAGCGCCTATGTATGATTGCAAATATTCAAGCGTAACTGGAATCACCAAAGCTGATTGCTTGTATGAACTGTCATCAACAACCGGTGAAACTATCTTTGCCTGCGGTGACGTTTCTTTGATAATTTCTACAACTCGCTCAAGCGCTGTTACTGTCATTGACGGATCAAGTGATTTTTCAAAACGCATAGCAGCGTCTGTGCGTAAACTATATCTACTTGCGGTTTGTCGAATGGTTGCGTGTTCAAAATTCGCCGATTCAAGTAAAATGCGATTCGTTGTTTCCTTTACTGAGCTTGCTTGCCCGCCAATCACGCCAGCAAGAGCGCTGGTTACGCCATTAATTTTGATCACAAAGTCTTTGTCAGTAAGTACAAGTTTTTTACCTCCCAGCACTTCAAACTCTTCTTCATTGCGCGCTCGCGCAACTTCAACATTTATTTTATCTGCACCCGTAACATCAAATGCGTGTGTTGGTTGACCAAGTTCATACATAACATAATTTGAAGCATCAACAACGTTATTGATTGATGCAACGCCAATCGAACGCAACGCTTCAACTACCCACGCAGGCGACGAAGTGATGACGACATTATCAAGTACAACGGCGCTGTAGCGCACAATCGATTTTTTATCTTTTTTATTAACAGTAAGTCCCACCCCTTTACCAGCTTTAAGTGGCGTTGTTTTGTATGTCGCAAGTTTTGTTTTGTATAACGCAGCGATTTCGCGAGCAAATCCATAGTGTCCCCACATATCACCGCGATGCGTTACCGATGTGTTTGATACTTCAATCACCCAATCATTCAAACCAAGTACATCTGCAAGTGGTGTTCCAAGTTTTGTTGTAGTATCCAAAAGCATGATTCCTTCGTGATCACTACTCAAACCAAGCTCATCTCCCGCGCACAACATTCCGCACGATTCAACTCCGCGGACATCGCGTTTTGCGATTTCAACTCCCATTGCTGGCAAAAAAGTTCCGACGGTCGCAAGCGGGACATGTTGTCCAACGGCAATATTTTTTGCTCCACACACTACCTGCAAAATCTCTTTTCCAGTATCCACCTTCGTCACTTGCAACTTATCTGCGTTACTGTGTTTAGAAATTTCAAGAATCTTTGCAACAATAACTCCCTTGAGCGATTCACTCAAATCTTTAATTTCTTCTACCTCGACGCAACGCGCAGTAATATCATCGTCGAGTTGTTGTCGCGTGAGAGATTTTGGCAGTGTTACAAATTTACTAATCCAATTTTTTGATATCAACATAGTGTTACATTCTAGAAATTATAGGTAGTATCGCTTCTTTTTTCGATCGCTAAAATCATTATCTCATCGCTATTAATATTCTGAAAAATAATTCTGTATTTTCCTGATCGCACTCTGTACACATCATCTCGACCGGAAAGTTTGAGTACATCAAGTCCTTTAATAGAGCGTGATTTAATTTTCGTAACAATAGAGAGTATTTTTTTCTTCTCTTGTGGTAGTAATGATCTTAAAATTTTTTCAATTTTATCCATACTACTTCAAACGCTTAATCAATTCGTCGACAAGGATTCCATTCTTTTTGTATTTGGTAAAATCAACTACCTCCTCCCATTGTTCATTAACAGGATTAATCTCAAATAATGGCTTAGATCGTTTCATGACAACAAAGCTCTTGCCTTTTTGCACTTGGTGAGCATACTTATCCATATTTTCTCTCAGTTCTTTTAACGCCACGTAATTCATATATTTTAAAGTTAATCTTTAGTTTAACTTAAGTTTAACATATTATTATGGGTTCGTCAAAATTGCTGTAAAAATCTGATGTCTGCGCTCGAGAGTAAACGGATATCGCTAATTTTGTACTTGAGCATTAACAGTCGCGTCACACCCATACCAAAAGCGAATCCCTGATACTCGTTAGGATCAAGTCCTCCCGCTGTAATCACATGTGGATGTACCATACCAGCACCTCCAATCTCCACCCAACCAAGTTCATCTGAATACATATCAAGTTCAAACCCTGGCTCAACGAATGGAAAATATCCTGGACGTAATCTGATTTTCACATCTTTTTTGTATACCGTTGAAATCAGTTCTTGCAGTGTCCCAATTAAATGCGCGACTGAGATGTTTTTGTCTATGAGCAATCCTTCTATTTGATGAAATGTGTGATCATGGGTTATGTCTGTTGCTTCGTTGCGATACACTCTTCCGTGCGCAACCATCCGCAGTGGCGCGCCATATTTTTGCATCGCACGCACTTGAACGCCTGAAGTATGAGTTCTCATTACCCATGGACACTTACCCTTTGAATCAACATAAAACGTGTCTTGTGAATCACGAGCAGGGTGCCATGATGGCATATTAAGTGCTTCAAAATTGTAGTAATCAGATTCGATTTCGGGGCCATCAAGCGTCATAAAACCCATAGCGCTAAAAGCGTCTTCTAATTCTTGCATCATCACCGACATGGGATGAATATTTCCAAGTTTGTAGTCAGGAGTCGCGATTGATGTATCAATCCATGCATCTTGAAAAGACGTTTTTAAAACATCGCCATACGTCGAAAGTTTTTGCGCTACGTCTGCTTGTAGCTGAGTCTTTACATCATGAAGCAAAGCGCCTACTTTTGGGCGAATATCATCAGCAACATCTTTAAGATCTTTTGATAGTGTTGTAAATAATCCTTTTTTTGAGAAATATTTTTCTTGTAAATCGATTACCGCTTGAGCTTCTTTGATTTGCTCAAGTTCTTGGAGTAACTGCTCTTTAAGTTGTTGAATTTTTTCTTGCATATAGTTAGCTTATAGAAAGATTATTTGACAAATAAATGCATCACATCTTTAAACGTAATAACGATGATGAGCAACATTAGGATCAAAAAACCTGTTGCATGCACCATTCCTTCTACTGAATGACTAACGCGTTTACGAGAAATTTTTTCTATGATCACAAACAACACTCTTCCGCCATCAAGCGCTGGAAACGGAACCATATTAAGCACGGCGAGATTGAGTGAAAGCATAGCAGTAAACTGCAAAAGATAGATCCATCCAAGTGTTGCCACCTCCCCAGTCATCACAGCAATACCCACAGGCCCCGCAACTCCACCTATTTCTTCTTTTGTGAACAGTCCTTTGATCATATGTCCAAATCCAACGGTAATATCTTTTGTAATCACGCCAGCGCTCACAAAGCCTTGTGGAATCGCGCGATACCAAGGATAAGCAACGATACCAGATTCAAAAAGCGATACTCCGATTCCACCTCTACCCGTTTGCGCGATTTGCGAAACCTTCACGTCAAAAATTTTTGATTCACCATCACGCACTATTCCAACTTTCACAACAGAATCAATTTTTGATCCCGCCATTTCAACAAGTTCGCTAATCTGATGTACAGGCTGAGAATCAAATGAAACAATTTGATCACCACCTTTAATACCAGCTTCATACGCTCCATAACCAGAAACCGCCGACAACACTTTGATCTGACGCTCTTTGATCAGAGCTGGATCAACTCCAGCAACGTCTTGAGGTAATCCAAACATATACCCAACACCCAAAAGAATTGCCGCGACAAGAAAATTCATCACGACGCCTGCAACCAAGACGATCACTCTTTTGTACGCTGGAAAATTCATAAAACTGTCCGCGTCAGTCACATGTTGACCATCCTCTCCTTTTATTTTTACAAATCCACCTAATGGCAACCAATTCAAAGAGTATGTGATTCCATCCTTCACCTTACTCCATGCGCGCGGAGGAAAACCAATGCCAAATTCTTCAACGCCCATCTTGAATCTGCGCGCAGTATAAAAATGCCCCCACTCGTGAGCCAGCACTAATAACGAAAGTATAATAATGAAGAGTAGAATTGACATGGGGATTTTTTAATTTAAAATAATCGATTTATGAAAAATGTAGTTAGTAGTAAGAAGTAAGTAGTAAGCGGGTTAAGAGAAAAAGGGAGGAAGAAGCCCACACGTCATCCTGAGCAAACGTAGTGCGTCGAAGGATCTATTTGTACGCAGATTCTTCGACTCCCACGGCAGTCGCGACTGCCGTGGTCGCTCAGAATGACGTACCCTCCCAACCACTTACCCTCCAAACCCATCTCATAATGTTCATTTGTCACCATATTGTACCTTATTTTACTCAAAACACACAACTAAAAGCATCTACCCTCGTTTGATATGCACCTGAGAAAAAACTGCCGGATGAGAAAATAGTTTTTGCGCGTATGACTCATAAAACGGGTTAAGGTCCGTGACAAAATATTCTCGCTTCCCCTCAACAGACAACAACTCTCGTAAATCAGGGTGTGAATTGAGATACGTAACAAATGACGCCGCAATCACCTGTGGCGCGTTTATCACATCTACCTCGGGACCCATAGCGTCCGAAATCATATGAGAAAGAATTGGATAGTGCGTGCACCCAAGAACCAAGGCATTAACTTTTGCGTCACGAAATGGTTGCGTGTATCGACTAACGACTATACGAGTAACATCCTCCTCGTGCCAACCTTCTTCGATTAATGGCACAAGCAATGGCGCAGGTGAAGCTATGAGTTCAATGTCGGGACGAACTTTTTCAAGCTCACGATCGTACGCCTGACTTGCGACAGTTGATCGCGTAGCAAGTAGTCCAACTTTTTTGTATGGATGGCGCGCAACATATTCAATTAAAGGAAAAATTACACCCAAAATTCTACGACTTGGCTTACCCTCAGTTCCATATTCTTTCTCAAGATACTCTTGTTGAAGTCGGCGCAATGCTTTTGCCGAAACGGTGTTACAAGCGGTAATCACGATTTCGCAGTCACATTCTTTAAATAAATAATCTACACCTTCCTTCGCGGATTCATAAATCACTTCTTGGCTTTTGTTGCCATACGGCATACGCGCTGTATCACCAAGATACACAAAATTGTATTGTGGTAACACCTCAATTAAACTCTGCATAACAACAAGGCCGCCAAGCCCTGAATCAAAAATTCCAATATTCATACGATCACCAATTGCTATTTAATAAATTGCATCAACTCCTTCACTTTCGCTTCGACTAATTCTTTTGATTTTGCTTCAACATTAAGACGAACAAGAGGTTCTGTATTTGACTTACGAATATTTGCGCGCCACTCATCGCATTCAATCGAAAGACCGTCGATCTTTTCTAATCGTTCACGCGCATAAGCTTGTTCAATGGCAAGTAGCACCGCATCGGCATCCGCGACTTTTGTATTTAACTCACCAGAAATTGGATATCGATCTTTCATAAATGATAAAAATTGCGAAAGATCAAGCAACGAAAGCATAATCTGCTCCAAAATCATGAGAATAGTCAAAAGACCAGAGTCTGCGTAATAAAA
>JADLGS010000047.1 GCA_020849205.1 Candidatus Falkowiibacteriota bacterium
AATTTCATTTTTTCACCTCCAAAAGGATTGCTGATAAAGAGATGCGCAGTGCCATGGTTTACTTTGGTGAGAGGCTTAGCCTGAGCGCTAATTTTTTGCAACGCATTCGCAAGTCCTTGCGGATAACGGGTCATAAGCGCGCCACTTGCGTCTGCCAAAAACTCACGCTTACGAGAAATCGCTAACTGAATCATTTGTCCGATAAGCGGAGCAAGTATAATAAGCGCTATACCAATCACCAACAACACGGGCGAAGCTTTTTTGTCAGAATCTCCAGAGCGCATACCGCCAAATCTCCATGTCATATCAATCATAACCATAATGACACCAATCGCCGCAGCAACAATAGTCATCAATCGAGTATCGTAATTTTGAATGTGCGAAAGCTCGTGAGCTATTACACCCTCAAGTTCTTCGTTTTGCAGACCATTAATGATTCCTGTTGTAAAAGCGACTGATGCTTTTTGAGGATTTCTTCCTGTCGCGAACGCATTCATCGCATCATCGTGAATCACATAGACGCGTGGCATCGGCATACCCTGTGAGATACAGAGATTCTCTACCATATTCCAAAGATACGGCAGATCTTCTTTTTTGATTTCCTTTGCTCCATTCATCGCCAGCGCCATCTTGTCACCATGAAAATACGAAACAAAGTTACTTGTAAGCGCAAATGCTGTCGCAATGATAGTAACTTCCCAGCCAGTACCTGAAAAATATTGAATAAGATATCCAATCCCCACCACTAACGCAAAAGACACGAGTAAAAATACCCACGTCTTTTGTTTGTTATGAGCTATGTGCTGATAAATATTCATGATTCAAAATCTTAGAACGAAACTTTAACGACATCACGCGCTTTTTCATCATCAAGCGCAAAGAAATCGCGTTTTTTGTAGCCAAGCATTCCAACAAAAAGTGTATTTGGAAAAACTTCAATCGCAGTATTAAACTCTTCTACCACTGAGTTGAAAAATCTGCGCGCGGCAAAAATCTTGTTTTCTGTATCAGAAAGTTCGTCTTGTAATTTTAAGAAATTTGTATTTGCTTTGAGGTCTGGATAGTTTTCTGATAACGCAAAGATAGATTTAAGCGTTGCTGATAATTGATTTTCAGTAGCTGACATAGCGGCAACATCAGAAACTCCATCATGAGTTTTCATCGCAGAATTTCTTGCTTCAATCACTTTGGTTAACGTCCCCTCTTCGTGCGTTGCGTATGCCTTCACAGTTTCTACAAGATTTGGAATGAGGTCATAACGTCTCTTTAATTGCACATCAATATCTGCCCACGACGAATCAACGCGATTCTTGAGGCGAACTAATTTGTTGTAAATACCAATAACGAAGAGTGCGATAAGCGCGACGATCCCTAAGATAATAAGATATATATTCATAGTATATAAGTAGTAAGTAGTAAGTATATGGTACTACGAATGAGGCGTGATGTAAATGGAAAATGGAGAGTTAATTTCGCTACGCTGGTTAATCAAGGTTAACCGTCATAATTAACCTAAATTAATCATATTTAAGGGCATTAAAAAAACAAACCGTATTAACGGTTTGTTTTTTATCCCTAGCGGGCGAAGTGCGCAAATGCACGATTCGCTTCAGCCATTTTGTGAGCATCAAGCTTCTTCTTGAACGCTTCACCTTGCTCTTCACTTGCAAGCATGATTTCATCCGCAAGACGAACAGACATTGGCTTACCCTTCTTTTTGTTTGCAGCTTCAATGATCCAGCGACATGCAAGTGTGAAACGACGTTCTGCGCGAACTGGGTATGGGATTTGGTAGTTTGCACCACCAACGCGCTTACCACGAACTTCAAGCGATGGACCAACGTTCTTGATAGCGATATCAAAAACTTCTACTGGATTTCGCTTTGTTTTGTTGCTAATGATATCAAGGCAATCATACATAACCGCTCTCGCAGTTGTTTTCTTACCATCTGACATCAAGTAGTTTGTGAATTTTGCGATATCAAGGCGACCATATTTTGGATCTGCCGCGATTTCTCTCTTTGGAGCTCTTTTACCTCTCATATGTTTCTATAATTACTTCTTTTTAGCAGCTGCGCCAGCTTTTGGACGCTTAGCACCATAGAGTGAACGACCGCGACGTCGGCCTTCAACACCTGAGGCGTCATACTTACCACGAACAATCGTGTAGCGAACACCCGGAAGATCTTTCACCTTACCACCACGAATCATAACGATTGAGTGTTCTTGGAGATTGTGACCAATACCCGGAATATAAGCAGTTACTTCTTGACCATTCGAAAGACGAACACGAGCGATTTTGCGAACCGCAGAGTTTGGTTTCTTTGGTGTAGTTGTCGTAACCTTTACGCATACACCGCGCTTAAACGGAGATGCTACTGTATTTCTTTGACGACGAATCGTATTGAACACAGTTTGCAACGCAGGAGTTCCCGATTTTGTTGGGTTGCTCTTTCTGCCTTTGCGAGTGAGTTGATTTACTGTTACCATATTTTTTTAAATAATAAACCGCCGAGATGAACAGGTACTGCCCGTGTAAACACGGTACTAATTCCCTATGCGTTCATTTCTGCGTTATTTGATAGGCCAATAATACCAGAGGGGGTAATTTCAGTCAAGAGTGGTGGCGTGAAATTACAAACTCTAAACTCTAAGTTCTAAATACTAAACAAAAGACTAAACTCTAAATTCTAACACTAAAATTAGGGACTTCCGGCAGACAGGTTAGATTTTAGAGTTTAGATTTTAGATTTGATTTAGACTTTAGATTTTAGTATTTAGACTTTGTGATCCTCCTATTTCCCATCATTTTAATCCATGGTATACTAAACACAGCATTACACAAAAAGTTTTTTGAACAATCTTTTTTACATGGTACTTCAAATGCACCTTGCCGTGGTAAGGTGACTCGAAGTTATCCTCTTCTTAGACTCATATCATATATACCTCATCCGGTTTTACTTGATGTCGTACTATGATGTTAGTATTCTTGCTTGCAAGAATGTGTGCCTCGCGCAGACAGAGAAGGCTTTCATAAAGCAAAAAAACTTTCGTTGTAATGCAATTAAAAAACCCCTCTTCGCGTACGCTTGAGGGATTTTTTATTACTTAGCTTTTTTTGCTGACTGTTTGTTCTTCTTGAGAGTTTTTAACGCGCGAGCTGAAATCCACACCACCTTACCATTAATGGTGCGGCGGTGAAGATTCGCTTTTTGGCGAGTCAAAGATTTGATGTTTGAGTGAGAACGTGTTGCAGACTTGCGAGAAGTCTTTCCAGTCATAACGCAACGCTTGCTCATAGATGTGATATACTAATACTATTAAAGTGAAAAAAGTTTAACATTTTTGATTAACTTCGTCAAGCTTATGCTATTACAACTTCTTTTTGAGCAACCGCTTATCTTTATTCCGCTTTTTTTGGCCCTACTTTTTGCTTTAAGTTTTCATGAATTATCTCATGGACTTGTTGCGTATTGGCTTGGCGATATGACCGCAAAAGACGCTGGACGCCTCACCTTCAACCCCATCAAACACATTGATCCAATGGGCGTAATTTTGTTACTCATCATTGGTTTTGGTTGGGGAAAACCAGTGCCGGTTAATCACTATAATCTTAAATTCCCTAAGTGGGGGCCAGCACTCGTTGGCGTTGCAGGACCCATTTCCAATCTACTCTTTGCGCTTGTCGCCGGCTATACATTCATGGCTTTCGCGCCAAGCGGACTTAATCCTGTTGATTTATATGCAGTACTAGGATCGGCGTCAAACCTCATGCTCATATTTTTGTCATTTCTTGTGGTATACAACATTATGCTCATGGTATTCAACCTCCTACCGATTCCTCCACTCGACGGCTCATCAATTCTTTTTGCAATTCTCCCACCTCAATATGACAAAGTCGTGTGGTGGCTTCAAACGCGCGGACCTATGGTTCTCTTTGGATTTATTATCGCCGATTCCCTCTTTAACCTCGGCATCTTTGCACATTCGTTTAGTAGCGTGTTGAATCTTTTTAGCAAGCTGTTTTAAGATGAGGATACGCGGATTCACGGTTTTAAATAAAAAAATTACGAAATATTTCGTAATTTTTTTAATCCGTGTATCAACGAATCCGTGTATCCGTGTTTTTTTACTTTTCGTCATCTGCATAAATGAAGTCTACGTCTACGCGTTGGTAGTTGAAGATTTCACCTTCTTTAAAGAATCTCTTTAATTCGATTTCCGCATTCTCAGGAGTATCTGATGCGTGAATAAGATTTGCAGATACTGAGATAGAGTAGTCACCACGAATTGAACCAACATCAGCTTTGCGTCCTGAAGTTGCACCAACGAGTGTGCGTACTACTTCTACCGCTGAGTGACCTTCGAGTGCAAGCGCAATCACAGGTGACGCTTTCATGAAGTTTGCGAGACCTGGAAAGAATGGCTTGTCGGCAAGATGTGCATAGTGATCCTTAAGCACTTCATCGTCAAGATGAATCATCTTCATCGCAACGATTTTGAGACCCTTGCGCTCAAAACGATTCATAATTTCTCCAACAAGGCTGCGTTGCACGCAATCTGGTTTGAGGAGAATAAGAGTTTTTTGCATCATATTGTTATATATAGTGATGTAATAATGAGGGTATTGTAGGGGAAAATTCAGAGAATTGCAAGGATGATTATAATTAGATTACAAATTCTAAGCTCTAAATTCTAAACACTAAACAAAAGACTAAAAACTAAATTCTAACTCTAAATTAGGGCCTGCCTGTAGCAGACAGGTTTGAGTTTAGAATTTAGAGTTGATTTAGACTTTAGCGTTTAGTATTTAGACTTTGTAATTTTGTCTGTATAATAACCGTCCCCTCCTCATCCGTTCTCTTAATCACTGCGCCAATTGCCTTCATCCTTTCTAACGCTTGCTTGTGTGGGTGTCCATACTCATTGTTTTTGCCTGATGAAATAATTATGAGATCTGGAGTTGTTGCCTTCAAAAATTCTTCTGTCGAAGAAGTCTTTGATCCATGGTGAGGGGCTACGACAACATCAACATCCAAATCTTGAACTTGTTGTACCAAAAAACCCTCTTCCTCAATTTCAGCATCGCCTGGAAACAACATAGAAAAATCTTCGTCTACAAACTTGCTAATCACCGACCAGTTATTTGGATTTTCAACAACTGTTGGTGCTTGAAGCGTAGGAAATAAAAGTTCATATGATGTATCGTTGTCTATTTCATATTTTTTGTATTGATCTGCGTATTCAATCGGTATGGCGCGAAGCGCAAGTTCATCAAGAATGTATTGCATAACAAGCGAGTCATTTTTTGCTTGCGTCACAATCACCCTTCCTACTTCAAATTCTTTGAGCACTTCTAACGTACCTCCAATATGATCAAAATGCGCATGTGTCAAAACTAAAATATCAATACTCTTGTCCCACATTCCCATAACACGACGTAGATGAGTCACTACATCATTGTTTGGACCTGTATCAATCAAGATATCTACGCCTTCTTTGGTTTTGATAAATTGCGACAGCCCCTGCCCTACATCAAAAACAAAGACTTGGGTTTGCGACGAAGCGCGCGCCTGATCAAAAAGTGAGTACCCAAAGGTAAGTAATGAAACTATGAGTAATGAAAATATTTTTTGTTGTTGTTTTTTTGATATAAACATACAAGATAATAGAGTCCGTAG
>JADLGS010000048.1 GCA_020849205.1 Candidatus Falkowiibacteriota bacterium
AGCAGTGAAGAATGAAGATGTAACGCTTGAGCAATTATTTGATGAAATTTTTACCAAAGAAGAAAAAGATGATGAAGTGACTCTTGATGATCTATTTGAAGATTTGGATGATGTGAAGACAGGTAGTGACGAAGAGGTGGCGGTTACCCCAATTAATCTTGATGAACTCTTCGCGCAACTTGATACTATCGATCCACAACCGGTAACCCCTGCATACACATCAATTCTCACACCAACACAACCAAAAGATGATGAGTTGGAAAAGGAAGGTGAGGAGGAGTTGCTTGTCGCTCAAGAAGAGCATGAAGCGGATGTATTCGCTGGTTTACGAAAATTTGCCCTCTCTGTCGGTGTTGCGATCGTGGCTCTTGCGATCGGATTTACATGGCTCAAAGTTACTCAAGCATCATATTCACAAAAGAAAGCTGCGCAAGATGCATTGATTCCACTCGAACTTCAAGCTCAGTGGCAACAAATTCGCAATGAAGCGATTGACCGTCAAAATGATATACAAAATCTGATTTCAGATGCCAAGCAAGAATTAGCTCAATAAGAAATGATGGTTGTCAAAAAAATAATACGAATACTATTTTTACTACTTGCGCTGACATTGCTCCCGCAAGTAGTTTTTGCATCTGGTGATGAGGTAGAGGGGTATACAAAATTATTAATACCGATTCCTGTTTGTAATCAAGAGTTGCTTACATCTGGTGGGATTTTTTGTGATGGACGCGGTTGGACAACTCACATGAAAGATATTCCTGCGCTTATTAATACTTATTTTACATTTGTAGTGACTGCGGGGATTGTGATTTTTGCCTTTACGGCGATATTGTCAGGATTTCAGATGTTGATGTCGTCGCTCAATTTTATACAGGTAAAAAAAGTTACTACAAGACTTAAGCAATCAGCGTCTGGCTTGATTGCGCTTATGTTTATCTGGGTGGTTTTGTATCAAATTAATCCAGCGCTCACTGATATCAAAATTTCTAAAATTGAGGAGGTGCAAAATATTGGATGTTGTCAACTTAAAGATCAAAAACAATATTATTGGATGAAAGATGTTGCCGATGGAGATGAGATTAAATATCAATGTGACGCAGGTGATGTGATTGTAGAAGAGAGTAAATGTAGTGCTATCGTTGAACCTTATACTGAAAGTGAAGAAGATATTCCAATGACGCCAACGCCTCTGCCAACAATGTCAGTAATTGTTGGACCAAATATTGAAAATCCAGGTAATCACACAGCATCACTAGACAATATTAATTCAATTGTTAAAGCCGCGGCTACTACCTATCAAGAGTCAATTACGTTACATGTGACTTCGGGATATCGTACGTGGGAAGAACAACAACGAAAAAAAGCAGAAAACTGTCCTCCTGGCGCTACAAAATCTTCACAATGTAATCCACCAACTGCAATCAATTATAGCTCACATAATAGCGGAACTGCTGTTGATCTTTGGGGTTTTCAAAATAATAAACAATGCATAATGCAAAAGCAATGTAACACCAATGATCCCGCTTCTGATCCTTGTCGTAAAAATAAGTGCCAAGCCGCGGTTATTCGAGCGATGCAGGCTCAAGGGTTTTGTAATTTATCGAGTGAGGCGTGGCATTTTGAAAAGCCTCACAAGTCACCAGGTTGTAAAATAATGCCAGATTATAGTCAATAATTTGATTCAAAAGCTGTCCACATTGACTATTGTTTTAAGCGCGTAATCATGCGATAATTATAGGGGTAAATCCCTTATTTTTATTGTTTAAAGTGTATGGCTCCAAAGCAAGATAATTTATTGATCCCAGATAATACTAAGATCGAAAATCGTGGTATCGTGGCGGAAATGCGTGATTCATATTTGGATTACGCGATGTCAGTCATCGTGCAACGCGCGCTTCCTGATGTGCGCGATGGACTTAAACCGGTTCATCGTAGAATTTTGTATGCAATGTGGAGCGTTGGTTTGCGCGCAGGGGCCAAGTTTAGAAAATCAGCACCCATCGTTGGTGAGGTGCTTGGTAAGTATCACCCTCACGGCGACAGCTCAGTGTACGACTCAATGGTGCGTCTCGCGCAAGATTTTGCGATGCGCTATCCGTTGGTGTGGGGTCAAGGTAACTTTGGTTCGATTGACGGTGACTCAGCTGCTGCATATCGTTATACGGAAGCTAAGCTCAACAAGATTGCCGAAGAGATGTTGTATGATATTGAAAAACAAACGGTTGACTATAAACCAAATTTTGACGGAACACATCTTGAACCAACAGTACTCCCAGCAAAACTTCCTAACCTTCTTTTGAATGGAATGGTTGGTATTGCCGTAGGTATGGCAACGAGTATCGCCCCACACAATCTCAATGAGTTATGTGATGGAATCGAACACTTAATCGAAAACCCTGAAGCAGACGTTGATGATCTCATGAAGTTTGTGAAAGGACCAGATTTTCCAACGGGAGGATATATTTACAATGTTAATGACATTAAATCAGCTTACGCGACAGGACGCGGTTCGATTGTGATGCGCGCAAAAGCTGAAATCGAAGAAGGAAAGGGTGGGCGAAATTTCATTATTGTAACTGAGATCCCATACCAAGTTAACAAATCAGCTCTTATCGAAAAAATTGCGGAACTTGTGCGTGACAAAAAGATTACAGACATCAAGGATCTTCGCGATGAATCAAATAAAGACGGTATTCGCGTTGTAATCGAACTCAAAAAAGACGCGTATCCAAAAAAAGTCCTCAATCGTTTATACACGATGACGGATTTGCAAACAAGCTTTCATACCAACATGATTGCGCTTACTGATCGCGGACTTCAGCCTCGTTTGTTGACGCTCAAAGAGATTTTGGAAGAATACATCAAGCATCGCATCGAAGTGATTACACGCAGAACCGAGTTTGATCTTCAAAAAGCAAAAGATCGCGCGCACATTTTGGAGGGATTGAAATCTGCGCTCGACAAAATTGACGCGATTATTACTCTGATCCGCAAATCAAAAGACAAAGATGAGGCAAAGATTAATTTGATGAGCAAATTTAAGTTTAGTGAGTTGCAAGCGCAAGCAATTTTGGAAATGCGCCTTCAACAACTTGCTAATCTTGAACGTCAAAAGATCGAAGACGAACTCAAAGAAAAATTAGCGCTCATTAAGTCGCTCGAAGAGATTTTGAAATCAAAAGCAAAGAAACTTGGAATCGTAAAAGCCGATCTCAAGGAGCTTAAAGAAAAATATGGCGACGAGCGTCGCACAGAAATTGTCGCGGGTGCTGTGGGAGAATTTTCTGCAAAAGATCTTATTCCAAATGAATCAGCTATCGTTATCGTGACGCAAGATGGTTACATCAAACGTCTCCCACCTGACACGTTTAAGATTCAAGGTCGTGGAGGTAAGGGTGTGGCGGGTATGACAACCAAAGAAGATGATCTCATTTCACACTTCTTTAGCGCCAATACGCATTCAAATCTTATGTTCTTCACAACTTCGGGCCGCGTCTTTACGCTTCCAGCCTATGAGATTCCACCGGCATCTCGTACTGCCAAAGGACAGGCGCTTGTTAACTTCTTGAATTTGGCGCCACACGAAAAAGTGTCATCTATTATCTCGCTTGATGACATGAAGAAGTTTAAGTTCTTGATGATGGTGACTCGAGAAGGAACGATCAAGAAAACTACGATTGAAGATTTTACCAACGTTCGCAAATCAGGTTTGATTGCGTTAAAACTTCACTCGGGAGACGTGCTTGAGTGGGTGAAGCCAACAACTGGCGCCGACGAAATTTCACTCGTGACTATGCACGGTAACTCAATCCGTTTTAAAGAGGGTGATATTCGTCCAATGGGTCGCGCAGCGGCCGGTGTACGCGGTATTCGCCTCAAAGACAAGGATTCAGTTGTGGGAATGGACATTTTACCAAAAGGACAAAAAGACGCAGACTACGATCTCTTGGTGATTATGGAAAACGGATACGGTAAGCGCACAATTCTTGATGAATATAAGGTGCAAAAGCGCGGTGGATCTGGTATCAAGACTGCTAATATCACAAGCAAGACAGGAAACATCGTTTGCGCTTATGTTGTTAACAACAAGGAGCCGGGTGACGGAATCATTATTTCGCAAAAAGGACAGGTGATTCGCCTCTCACTCAAGGAAGTTAATCAGCTTGGTAGAGCAACTCAAGGCGTGCGCGTCATGAAGTTCCGCATCGAAGATGACAAGGTGTCATCGCTGGCGCTCATGAGTGAACATGAAGATAAAATTGAATCATAAAATTAAAAAACCAGTCTTTCCTTAAAGACTGGTTTTTTATTGGCTAATCTTTACAAAGTAGGTAGAATTATATATACTTCCTACAACTTACAACTTATAACTAACTACTGAAAATATGCCAGTACCAGCGAAACGCCGTGCGTCGAGTCAAAAACGTCGCCGCGCATCCCACTTCGCCCTCAAATCAAAGAACTTGATTAAGGTAGGTGGAAAAAATGTTCCTCACGCTTTCAAGAAAGCGGTGGATGCAAAAAAGAAGATCAAAACTCGTTCAAAATAAAAACATAACAGTTCCTTATGTCAAACAGACATCTAGCTCGTACCATCGCAATGCAAACGCTTTTTGAGTGGGACTTCCACGGCAAAAAGAGCATTGATGACGCAAAAGAAAAACTTTCATACAACCTTTCTGATTTTTCACCAAAATTTGAAAATGATGATCATTTTGTAGAAAGTACGGTAAACGGTGTTCTTGAGAACATTGCAGACATTGATTCATTGATTTCAAAGTACGCAACTGATTGGCCAATTGAGCAAATCACTATCGTTGATCGAAACATTTTGCGCGTTGGTACCTATGAACTCAAATACAATCCAGAAATACCTTCAAAAGTAGCGATCAACGAAGCAATCGAAATCGCAAAAAAGTTTGGAGGAGAGTCTTCGGGTAAGTTTGTGAATGGTGTTTTGGGCGCGATTTTTAAAGAACTTGCGCAACAAGGAATCGTAAAAGAATAATTCGTCCTAAGTATTTAGGTGACAGATTTCTCAAGTTTGAGAAATCTCTAACGTGAATACTTACTTAACAATATAAGTAAGTGTATGTCTATCAAAGATTTATCAGGTTTACAAAAAAACATTGGCGTGACGTTTCGCAATGTTGATTTTTTGATTCAAGCAGTCGTTCATCGTTCATACTTAAATGAACATCCAGAATACACGCTTGATCACAATGAACGTTTAGAGTTTTTGGGTGATGCGGTATTGGAGTTAATCGTTACGGAGCATCTTTTTAACACCTATCCAAACCCAGAAGGAGAATTGACAAACTGGCGCGCCGCGCTCGTTAACGCTCAGATGTTGGCGCAAATTGCTGCTGGACTTGGTATCGAAGATTATCTTCACATGTCAAAGGGTGAGTCAAAAGACGCAGGAACAAAAGCGCGAGGATACATTTTGGCAAATGCGATTGAAGCAGTGATCGGCGCGATTTATCTTGATCAAGGTTATGAAGCATCAAAGAAATTTGTATTGGAACACGTTGTAGTCCATTTACAAGAAATTTTGGCAAAATCACTTCACAAAGATCCAAAGTCTCGTTTTCAAGAGGTTGCACAAGAGGTAGTTGGTATGACGCCAAGCTATCGCGTTCTCGAAGAGTCGGGACCAGATCACAATAAAACTTTTAAAGTTGGATTATTTTTAGGCAAA
>JADLGS010000049.1 GCA_020849205.1 Candidatus Falkowiibacteriota bacterium
ATTATCATCATGAAACCAACTTTGTGGCTGATACTTTGGGCAACTACTCTCAACGCGATGCTCTATTCGGGAAATGCGCGTGATTTTTTTGTTTCAGACGATTTTGATTGGCTCCATCTTACAAAGTTTGGCGACCCATTGTGGCAGGCGTTTGTAGGAAACTATTACGGTCATCATGGCGTTGGTGGCGCTTTTCGTCCGTTAGTGAATGTGTTTTTTGAGTTAGGACATCTCCTAGGTTCATCACCGCTTCTATTTCATGGTATGCAATTTGCGCTACACACGCTTGTTGTTGTGATGGTAGGTTTGCTCGCGCGTCAACTTATTGAAGGGAAGTTTCAAAACCATGCTATGTTTGTAAGCGCGCTTATATTTAGCCTCATGCCTTTTCATAGTGAAGCGGTGATTTGGATTTCTGCGATAGGAGATCCGCTCGCCACTTTATTATTTCTAGTGTCGTTGTATTGTTACGTCGGATGGCGACAACGTGGTGGCGCGCTTTTATTTTTTATGAGCCTTGCGGCGCTTGGTGGTAGCTTAATTACAAAAGAGATTGCGATTGTGTTTCCATTAGTCGCGATTGCTTATGAGTTGTGTATTGTGCGTAACTATAAACTTCTTGCTCTTGCGCGCGCGATTGGTATCCATGTTGTAATGGTAGCTGGGTATCTCTTGTATCGTAACTGGGCGATTGGTGTGTTGGCGGGATATTATGCGCAATCAAATTTACAGATCAATGTTGTAACATACGCTCATAATTTTGGAGTCTATCTCATCACTTTTTTCGTCTCTGATAAGACACGACTGTGGTTAGTCGAAACGCTTAACGCAATCTCTCCTTATCTTATTACTGGCATCACGATCACACTACTCGTGGTACTATTGATAGCTGGAATTATGATGCTGGTAAAAAAGGCATCATCAAGAAGTATATTCTTTGTAAGTTTTATTGCGATTAATCTTGCGCTTGTTTCGCCACTTGCTATGAGTAGCCTCAGTGATGAAGGTGAACGTTATGTCTACATCGCTTCTGTTGGACTTGCTTGGCTTATTACCACAGGTGGAATTGCTTTGTGGCAACGACAAAAAATCGTGACGAGTCTTCTCGCTATCGCGCTTATTGGCTATTGGGGCACGATAAGTGTTATCAAAAATGCTTATTGGAGCGACGCTTCGAATGTGTCTCATGCGTTATACGAACAGTTGCGCGACATTCCTTTTGAGAGATATAAAAAAGTGTATTTTGTTGGAATACCCGAAACTTTTGAAGGAGCGCAGGTGATGCGAAATGGCGTGCCACAAGCTATTGCCTACGCAAGTAATAATCGCATTCATAATGTAGAACGTATTCCAGTGTATCAAGTGTTGGACGCGACTCGCGCATTTGACGATTTGTATGGCGTTCGCGATGTTAGAGAGCGAGGTATTCACTTTGTAACGCGAAATAATGCGTTTAGCGTTACGGGCGATGCTGCTAAACAGTTTGGTGAATACAAGTTTGAGCTTTGGAATTATTTGTACACAAAACCTATCGCAGATACTATCCATCTTGAATTTAGCGGTGGAAGAGAGTATGATTGGGCGCGTGGGGAAATAGCGTTATACTATTTTGATAATGGACGGATTGCTCAAATAGTAAATGAACAAATAAGTAAATAAGCAACATGGAACAAGTAAAACAAAACAAAATTGTCATCATTGGTGGTGTGCACGGCGACGACCTTTTGGGACTTGAAGTATTGAAGTTTTATTTCAAAAAAATTCCTGCTAATTTTCAATTACTTATTGGAAATTATCACGCGCTTGAAGAAAAGAAAAAGTTTATTGATTTTGATTTGATGAATGCTGGTGTAGGAGATAAGACGTGTACTACTTCGATAGAAAAATGTCGCGCGGGAGAGTTGCACGAGGTGATTGGTATGTATCAACATCTCATATCGCTCCATGGATCATATGTTCTTGATAATGTTGCAATCGCGCTTAATGATGACCAAGAAACAATCAATCTCGCGACTGCGCTTGGCGCTCAGCAGGTAATCGTGATAGCCGCAGAAAATAATTTATTAAGCACCGTTCCTCACGCCCTTCTCTTTTTCAAAAAAGTTGAGTTCAAAACATCTCCAACTACTGCTGAAGTCGCTGATACGGTGATGCATCTTTCGCGCTTAGTGGATTATGGAAATTATGCTATTGAAAATATGAAGAAGCCTGAAGTGATCTACTCAAAGGCAACGCTTGATGAAATTATGGAAAAGGGAATATCCGAACAAAAACCGTAAATTACTAGATTTCAAAGATACTGTATTTATTGATTAAAATAGACTTATCCACAACCGAACAGTTGACTGTTCGGTTTTTGTTTGGGTATACTATGGATATGAAGTTAATGGTTGCTAGTTGCTAGTTTCTAGTGATCAAAATTCATAACTAACAATTAGTAACTAGTAACCAGAAATTAGTAACTAGTAATTCAATACATATGGAATTATTAACAAAGAGACAAAAAGAAATTCTAGACTTTATTCATGGATTTACCGGAGAGCAGGGATATGCGCCAAGTATTCGTGAAATCGCTCAAGGCTTAGGACTTAGTTCAGCTTCGACGGTACATGAACATCTTCAATCCCTCAAAGCAAAGGGGTATCTCGAATCTGATGATAATCGACCACGAACGCTTGAAGTAGTAGAAGCAATTGCTAATTTTGCGCGCGCACTTGAACTTCCGCTTGTTGGACTTATTACCGCAGGTCAGCCGATTGAAGCAGTTGAAGAACGTGAAACTTTTGCTGTGCCACTCAATTTAATTAAAGATGAAGCGAATTCATTTGTGCTTAAGGTAAAGGGTGATTCTATGATTGAGGAGGGGATTTGTAATGGTGATTATGTTGTTATCGAACGCAACCCTAGTCCAAAAAACGGCGATGTTGTCGTAGCGTTATTAGAAAATTCTCACGCTACACTCAAAAAGTTTTATCGAGAAGCTGGTCACATCAGACTTCAACCTGCAAATAAAACTTTGAATCCTATTTTTGTAAAAGATTGTATTATTCAAGGAACGGTAAAAGCTGTTATTCGACAATATTAAATAAGAATTTAAAAGTTACGCGAGTTCGTAACCAACGTGGCTGCTCGAGAGCGCGCATTTTATGCGCGTGCATGCCCACGGTGGTTATCTTATATGCACTTTTGTTTGCATCATTTGATGCTAATAAAGCTGCATGTAGGATTTTAACTCGCTAGTCGAGTGCCTCGTAGTGAGGATGGGTTATTGAGTGAGTTAAGCGACGCCAGCTTATGCCCGCTCTCTAATTCATACCTCACATCTACTGGGTCTTGATGAGGGTTTAACTATGTATTGGGATAGGCAAGCCTATAACCTAATACCTAATTCCTAATTCCTATAACCTAATTTTATATGTCACGACACACTCGAATGATGTATCGTCGAATGATCGTACGCTTTCTTGATGTAATTATGGGATAACCATGAAAATTCTATTATAACGATATCCAGTCAACCCCTTGCGCTGGATATTTTTTATTATTGTGATACTGTATGTATGTCAAACATTGGAGGTGTATATGACAAATCGTCCCTTGATAACTACAATTTCTGGTGGCACTGGAGGCGTCCGTGTCGCAGAGGGTCTTGGCGCCTATAAACAGCAAATTGATTTAGCATGTATCACAACAATGGCTGATAGCGGTGGATCGTCTGGTGTGTTAAAGGATGAATATGGGATTCTTCCGCCAGGAGACATCCTCAAACTTTTAGTTGCAACATCTCAAAATCCAAAAGCAATTCGTGATTTACTTGTACATCGGTACGATAGTGGATTGCTCAAAAATCATTCACTTGGAAATATAATTATTACGGCTGTAGAAAAAGAAATTGGCCGTAAAGGTGTTGTGAAAATGCTTTCTGATTGGTGGGATTGTTGGGCAAAAATAATCCCGGTAACTTATGATGATGTTTCTATTCGCGCGACAACTAAGCGTGGTAGGGTAATTGATCATGAGGATCAGATTGACAGAGTGATGAATGACGATATATTGGATTTTATTGAATATATTGATCGTCCTTCAGTTAACTCTGACGCTATTGAATCAATCATCAATTCTGAACTTATTGTTATTGCTCCAGGAGACTTGTTTACAAGCAATTTGCCGGTACTTATTATTCCGGAGATTCAACAAGCGATGCGAAATTCAGATGGAAAGGTGGTGCTCATTACTCCACTGATGAATAAGTTTGGTCATACGAATGATTTTGAGGTTTTGCACTATATTCAAGCATATGAAAAAGTGCTTGGAAGTGGATCCATTGATATTGTGATGTGTAATACAGGCAAGCCACATCAAGATGTAATGGATCGTTATGCTCAAGAGGGTCAGTTGGTGACAAATATAACACCTTTACCAGTGCATATACGAGTAATTGCAAATGATTATATTATCAAGCATCCGTTTGAAAAAGTTAAAGGTGATCCTGTTGACCGTTCGATTGTACGACACGATTCAGTTCGACTTTGTTCAGATCTGTACGATCTCTTACAACAAAACCGTCCCGCATAGGGGACGGTTTTTTATATGCCGATTTCGCGAAGCGAAGTTATGACTTCAAAATCTTCGTCGGGAATGTCTTTGCGATCACGCTGAATTTCAATGATTTTGGCTTGGGGATATGCTAGTCGGAGTTGTTTATTCTCGAGTCGATTATCATTGAGAAAAATCGTTTGGGAGTTTATTGCTGTTGGTAACGCAATAGTATGCTTGTGTGCCTCCGTTACGAGAATATGTTTAAAATACTTTGTTAGACCGCTTGCATTAATTTTAGCCATTTGAAAGTCAGTATCACCAAAACTCAACAAGATGAGATTTTCATCTCTTTTACTCTCAAGAAAGGGGATGACATCGTCATACACAAAATCGTTAGATTCTTCTACGATCTGTGAAAGCGTCGATGTTGTGATATCAGCTGGAATGCCGTGCAAATCTTGCAGTACGTTTGCATGTCTTTCAATTGAATATGCATAACCTTGCTCATAACTACGAAGTACTTGTTCAAAGCTAATCAAAAAGTCATCGGGATGAATTAGTCCACTCATGCTTTGCGCGAGCGCTTCTTTGAATTTTGGTGTATCGTAGAGAGTTGAATCAAGATCTATGTACCAAGTTGTGGGATGTGTATGTATGTGCATAATAATGATATACTATCATCATGAGTGAAGATAATCAATATATATTTACGCATGAAAAAGGAGGAGTATCTCGTTTAATAACGGAGTTATTTTTATTTATTATTCCACAATTTATTGCCATTGCGGTTGTTTCGTCGTATGCGCAGTATTTCACCTCATCATCGCAACCAACTAGTTACGCACCGCAGATTGTTTTTTTATTACTATTTGCCGCGCTCACTCTCGGCCTCATTAATCTCGCAAAAAGTTCATATAGTTCGGTGGTGTATAAATTACTATTCTTTTTTGCCATCATACAAGGACTACGAATTGTTGCAGGCATGAGTTTTCATGGGATTGCGC
>JADLGS010000050.1 GCA_020849205.1 Candidatus Falkowiibacteriota bacterium
AGCATTAGAATAAAGTTCGAGTAACAAATCGCCACTCACAAATCCACACAAAATAATATTTGAATTCTTGCGAGCCATCGCTTCAATGCGACTCGTGTATTCATCAGTATGCGCCGAACCACCTACTATCACGAGTTTTTTGTTACAGTGTTCAATCTGATTATACGCCTCAATGAGATGATGTAATCCTTTGTGCGGAACAAAGCGCGACACAAATAAAATATAATCATTTCCAGCTAGTCCCCACTTTTGCGTAATTGCATGAGGCGCAATTCGCTTAGCGCTGTGAACTCCATTAGGAATATAGACAAGCGAACCACCGAATTCTTTTTCAAAATCAACTTTTTGATATTTCGCGATTGCGATAGTCGCGTCAGGCGCACGACAGGCGATGCGCGCGCCAAGTCCCAACATAAATTTTGCAAAGCGCGACCACTTGTCGTGCTGGCGATCATCTGAATGAACAGTTGAGACTACCTTCGCGCGACGCTTGAATAACTTTGGTATCCAACACAAAAGCGACGGACCAATTCCTTGGTAATGAATGATGTCCGCATCTTGTCGCAACACATGAAGCGTCGCGCGTAGCGTGTGGTATATCGCGTCAAGATTTTTGCGTTTAATTGTCGGTAAACTTATTAACTTCACACCTTTGTATTCTCGTAGATTTGGGTCAGTATAGTATGGTCGCGTATACACAAACACTTCATGACCCTGTGAAACTAATTCCAACGCAAGCATCTCAACATGCTTCTCAATGCCTCCAGCGATAGTAGGTATTCCTTTTTGACCGATGAAATAAATGCGCATAAATTTAATATAGAATTACAAAGTCTAAACTCTAAACACTAAGCTCTAAGCAAAAGACTAAATTCTAAACTCTAATTCTAAATTAGAGTTAGATTTTAGCGTTTAGAGTTGATTTAGATTTTAGACATTTAGTTTTTAGAATTTGTAATTTTCTTTTCACTTATCACTTCTTCAAACACCTTCATAATCTTCTCATAATGCACTTCCTCATCCGCGATTGATTCGACGAATGCGCGTGCGCGACGACCAAGTTCGCAGTGATCAAGTGTCTCCATGCGCTTTACTGCTTGCGCAATGCTGTGCGCGTCAAATGGTTCACACAACAATCCATTAACACCATCTTCAATGAGCTCCGTAATTCCGCCAATACGCGTACCAATCACGGGAACGCCAAGCGCAAACGCATCCAAAATTACGAGCGGATTATTTTCGTACCACTCAGAAGTAAGCATAAGCGCTTTTGCTTTTTTGATATACTCATATACCGCAGCGCCATATATCGGTGGCAAAATTTCGACGTTGCGCATTTCATTATCAGCGATAAACTTTTTCATTTCAATCTCTTGATCACCGGCTCCAATGAAAATTAATTTTTGTTGTGGCAACTCTTTGAATGCCTCAAGAAGTCGCATCACTCCCTTTTCTTTAATAAATCGCCCAACGTAGATGTAATACTCACCTTCTAAACACTCTGCTTTGTATTTGCTAATATCAATCGTATTATAAATCTGATGCACTTTATTCGCATCAATTCCATATTCAATAACTTTGTTTGCCAAAAATTTACTTGGCGCGACATACGCGTCAACAGCGCCATACAATTTTGTGACCTTCACGTGCAGCCACTGTTCAAATGCGGCAATGAAACTTTTGAGATACGAATTCTTGATTGATTTATTTTTTACTACCGCAAAAAATTTATCTGGTTTAGTGCATTCATCAATTTCTCCATGCGCATACAAATTATAGTTTGGTGAAATTACTTTGTAGTCATGAAGCGTCCACACGACCGGAATGTTATGTTTTTTGAGAACATATAAAATTGATGGCGTTAGGTGATACGCAAAGTTGTGAATGTGAGCAACATCAGGCACACCTCTTTCTTGAATTAATTGCTCTAATTTTTCCTGGGTTTCCACGGAATACAAGAGATGAAAAAACGAATGAATCTTGTCACGCAGTTTCATCTTACCGTCCATGCGCACTGGATGAATGAAGTATGGTTGGTAATACGATGGTTCATTTTTTTCGTGATTCATGGAAAAATCCATCACCGCGTGACCGTGACGTTTCAACAAGTTGCGAATCGAAAAAAGATAGAGCTCAGATCCTCCTTTTTTATAGAAAAATTTGTTAATCTCAAGTATCTTCATGGTTATTGTTTTCGAGTAAAACGAAGAGCGTAGTGTTGCGGGTTTGCAAGCATTTTTTCATAGAGCGATTCATAACTTTTGACCATACCCGCAACTGAGAAGTGGTTAGTTACCACTTCTCGCGCCGCAGTAATGTATCGTTCTTGCGCGGCAACATCCATCAACAATTTCTTGACGGCGGCGGCTAGCGCGTCGCTATCCCTCGGTTCAAAGAGCGCGCCTGTAACGCCATCGCGAATCAAGCCATTCACTGCCGGAATATCGCTTGCGATAATTGGCACACCAACACTCATCGCCTCAAGCAACACTATCCCCTGACCTTCAAAAAGCGATGGAAACACAAAGATGTCTGAGCTGGTGAGATATGATGCAGTATCCTTTTGAGTCCCAACAAATGCCACACGATCCGAAATGCGCAAACTTTTGACCGCATGCTCAAGATCTTCTCTCAACTCACCGTCGCCAAGAATCACTAAACGAACATCGAGATCCTCTTGAGATAATTTTGCTAATGCCTCAAGCGCGTATATATGACCTTTTTGCTCAACCAATCTCCCCACGCTCAGGAGCGTAATGCCTGCATCGCCATAACGTTTAATTTTGACACCACGAAACGGAAATTTTTTTACCTCGATGCCATTTTGAATCACTTCAAATTTTTTGTCGCTAATTAATTCTTTTTTGGCGTCATAGTCAGCGACTTGCTGTGACACAGCAACAATCACCGAAGTCATGTATGACAAAAAATGTTTAACTGATTTTTTGATAAATCCTTCATTAAGATTTTGATTGTGTTCAGTCATCACGACATACGGCGCGCCCTCAAGCATCGCAGCAATTCTTCCCCACGTATCACCAGCGAACAAATGTGTGTGAATAATAGTTGGATTAAAATCACGAATGACGCGACGTAATTTTGAAATACTTCCAAGCGAAATTTTTCCTTTTTTCTCATTAATGTAAAGTGTGATTCCTAGCTTTTGAAAATCTTCAAGCAACACACCCCCACCATTAACCGTTGCAACCGCTACTTCAAATTTTGACTTGTCGATGTGTGAACACAAATCCAAAAGCATTTTCTCCGCCCCACCCATGGAGAAGTTGTTTATGATATAGAGGATTTTTGTTTTTGAGTTGTTCATATAATTTTAATTTTCAATTCTCAATTTCTAGTTTACAATAAATTGTTAATTTATAAATTTTTTAATTTATTGATCATTGAAAATTGTTAATTCATAACACCTTCCTCGCTAATTCCCTATTCGCCAATCCTACCGCCACCAACAACAATCCAATCGGTAACCACATCTGCGATTGATAGTACGATGTTCCAAAATTTTCAAAAACAAATACTGCTGTCGTGGAAGCTGTTAATGTCGCGAGAAGTTGTGCGTAGTGTGTATGACGTGCTTGTGAGAGTGCTTTGAGAATGTAAATAACAAGTCCAATAATAAAAGTATAAAAAGTAACTATGCCGATGACGCCAGTTTCTGACAGTACTTTGAAAAACATAGAATGCGAGTCAATGACTCCACCAAACTCAACCATGTAATATGAAACTTGCGATGCGTTGTTGATAAAAGTGCCCACACCTGTGCCAAAAAGCGGGTGCGTCATGAAGAAATCAATAGCCAGTTCTTGTAGTACCAAGCGATTATAATTTGAGCCCTGCGCTATCGATGTTTGATTAATAAGATAGAGCAATACTCCCAATGGTACTAAAAGAGCGACTATAAGCG
>JADLGS010000051.1 GCA_020849205.1 Candidatus Falkowiibacteriota bacterium
CGCAACTTCGCCAATACTCTCATCTTGTTGAAATTCTGCATATTCCTCTAGTAACTTTGCCTTCAACTTCTCCCAATACTCCGCATCATCAGCAATATGAACACTAGCCTCCTCTCCTTTAGCTTTAATAATATCTACTACTTTATCACGTACGAGTTTGTTGTATTGCATAGTATAATTTATAGTCGCTTTGATTAGCACCCAACAGCAATAGATTCTTCTCAAGGCAGTCGCGACTGCCTTGAGAAGAATGACGTGGGGTTGAGCGCTCCTTATTCCATATTCCAAATTCTATATTCCGCCGCCTCCTACGCGCCGTGGCACTTTTTATATTTCTTTCCTGATCCGCAGGGGCATTCGTCGTTGCGGCCTACTTTTTGTCCATTATAGGTGTTTGTGGTTTGGGGTGCAAGGCTTGTGACGGCGGTGTTCATGGTGTCGCTCATGGTTGCGCCCTTGGTCATTTCTTTTTGCGCGCCAACTTCAATCACCTCTTGCTTACGAGGCGCTACGATGCTCACCGCCGAACCGATTTTGAAAAATGAAAATACTACTTGGCGACCAATCGCAGCACGCATTGAATTGTACAAACCAAACGCTTCTTTTTTGTATTCAATAAGAGGATCTTTTTGCGCGTAGCCACGGAGCCCAATTCCTGAGCGCAAGTGTTGCATGTTATCAAGATGAGCAACCCAGTGCTGATCAATTGATTGTAACAAAATACTTCGTTCGATTTGCGCTAAACGCTTCGTATCATTAACCGCTTTTTCAAACGCTTCGTACTTCGCGTTAGCAAGCGCCATGAGATACGAGATAATGTGTTGTCGTGATTCATGATCTTGTGCCATGTCACCCGCCTCTGCGCGAATGTCATTAAGCGCTTTCTTTTGCGCTTCATCGATTGCAAAAATAGCGCCAACAGCTTCGTAAATAGTTGTAAGCTCCCACGCATATTCATCTTCGCTTGCAGTATGAAACAAAACAATGCTTTCAATTTCTTTTTCCAACATCTCCAAAACCATATTTTTGAGCACTTCATGCTCTTCGTCGCGACCTTGTGTTTCTAGTACCGCATCGCGATATTCATACATTGCATGACGTTGCTTATTGATCACCGTATCATACTCAACAACACGTTTACGAATATCAAAATTGTGACCCTCCACTTTCTTTTGCGCAGCCTCAAGTGATTTAGAAATAATACTGTTTTCAATCGGCATGTCATCAGGAACTTTGAGTCGTTCCATAACCGAACGAATTCTGTCGCTTCCAAAGATACGCATGAGATCGTCATCAAGCGAAACAAAGAATTGCGATGAACCAACGTCACCCTGACGACCCGTACGACCACGTAACTGATTATCAATACGACGTGACTCGTGTCGCTCTGTACCAATCACATGCAATCCACCTAATGCGCGAATCTCATCTGCTCCTTCCTTGTTCACACCACCTAAAATAATATCAACACCGCGACCAGCCATGTTGGTGGCGAGCGTCACAGCACCGCGCATACCTGCGCGTGAAATCACCTCAGCTTCTTTTTCGTGATTTTTTGCGTTCAACATTTCGTAGGCAATTCCCGCTCTATCAAGTTCTTTTGCTAGTGTTTCATTTTTTTCAATCGAAATAGTACCAATCAAAACTGGTTGCCCCTTGGCGTTGCGCGTAGCCACTTCTTTTACAACCGCGGCAAACTTTGCTTTTTCGTTCTTGTAGATCAAATCATTGTAGTCAAATCTTTGAATCGTACGATGCGTTGGCACAACGATAACATCAATTCCATAAATCTTAAAAAATTCTTCTTTTTCTGTAACGGCCGTACCTGTCATTCCCGAAAGCTTGTCGTACATACGGAAGTAGTTTTGAAACGTGATAGTAGCCATCGTCTTTGACTCTTTTTGGATTGGTACACCTTCTTTTGCTTCAAGAGCTTGGTGTAATCCTTCTGAATAGCGACGACCATGCATCATACGACCCGTAAATTCATCAACGATAACAACTTCGTTACCCTGCACCACGTAATCTTTTTCACGAGTAAACAAGGCACGCGCTTTGAGCGCTGCTTCAATGTGAAACGTTGTACCATAATCCATTTCTTTCCACGGATCGCGACCAAGTAACTTCGCAATCGAATCTTGACCTACTTCAGTAAACGCCACAGTTCTCATTTTTTCATCAATCGAATAATCGGCGTGTGGGACAAGTGATGCAACGATATTTTTGTAGGTAATGTAGTCAGATGTACTTTCTGAGTCGGGTGCAGAAATAATAAGCGGTGTACGCGCTTCATCAATTAAAATTGAATCAACTTCGTCGATAATTGCGTATGATAAACCACGTTGAGATTTTTGCTCCAACGTTGTCGCCATGTTATCGCGAAGATAATCAAATCCAAACTCATTATTAGTACCATACGTGATATCGCAGGTGTACGCTTCCTTACGATCTTGCACAAGACGCAAACGATCCATATCAACTTTGAATGTATGAACATCTTCAGTGACAGCAAGTTTTGCTTTTTCTTCTTCGTTTAACGTGTGATCAGCATTAACATCAGCCTCTACAGCATCTGCTTTTGCGTCTTTATCATACACATATGTCACGCGTTGATTTTGAATACAAGAAACGCTCAGACCAAGAAAATTATAAATCTGACCCATCCACGATGCGTCACGA
>JADLGS010000052.1 GCA_020849205.1 Candidatus Falkowiibacteriota bacterium
TATCTCCAGTTAATGGAAGGTCACAAGTCTTCTGAGTCTCGCGTGCAAGAAATTTCAGAAATCTCACGCGGTCTCAAACAAATCGCAAAAGAACTTGATGTACCGATTCTCGCGTTGTCGCAGTTGAATCGTTCAGTGGAGCAACGAAACCCTCCGATTCCAAAACTTGCCGATTTACGCGAATCTGGCTCAATCGAGCAAGACGCCGATATCGTAATGTTTATCTATCGTGAGGCAGTGTACAACAAAAACCTTGAATTTGATCGCAAGCATCTTGCCGAACTACACATTGCCAAGCACCGTAATGGTCCTACGGGTATCGTCCAAATGTTCTTTGATGATCAGCGCGTAAGTTACAAGAACCTCGATAAACGAATTGCGCCACCACCTCCAAGTGACAAACCAATCAAAGGCTTTACCGCTCCAGACTCTGGTCTTCCGTCATTTGGCGGAGAATAAATAGTGATTACACAATAATCATTTTCCAATCATCAATTACCAATAAATTCGTTAATTAAATAATTAGTTAATGTATTAGAAATTGGAAATTGTTAATTGGAAAATAGCTCTTCCTCCTGTATACTATTACTCATCATTACCTTTTAATTTTTAATATATAATTTTTAATTCACAATCTATGTTTAATAAATTAAAACAGTTCAAAGAAATTCGCGATCAAGCTAAAAATATTCATTCTGCGCTCGCTGGTGAATCTGCGGTGGGACAAGACGGTGGCGTTACTATTACTATGAATGGTAATCAAGAAGTTACCAAAGTAGAAATCGACCCGTCTCTTCTGAACTCGGACGCGAAATCAAAACTTGAATCAAATATCACACAAGCAACTAACAAAGCCATCAAAAACGTTCAAAAAATTATGGCAGAAAAAATGAAATCGATGGGTAACTTTGACTTTAGCAAGATGCTTGGAGAATAACATCATGCGTCATCCGGAAAACATACAAAAATTAATTGATGCTTTTATGCAACTTCCGGGCGTTGGTCCAAAAACAGCCGAACGCTATGTTTACCATCTCATAAGACAGCCAAAACAGCTGTCTTTTGCTATGAGCGCAGCGATCAATAACGTTGCGAATTCGATAACCACCTGCAACCAATGTCACGCAATCTCGCAAACCAACCCATGCCTCATCTGCGCCAATCAAGCGCGCAACAATGGAACTATTTGCGTTGTAAGCGATACTCACGACAGCACTGCAATTGAATCACTTTCAATTTTTCACGGAAGATACCACATTCTCAACGGATCACTTGATCCTGTGCATGGCATTACCGCAGACAAACTTACGATCAATCAGCTTGTCCAAAAATTGCAAACTGACACTTCAATTAAAGAAGTAATTTTGGCTCTCAATCCCGATATCGAAGGTGAAACTACCATGAGTTATATTAAAAAATTGTTAACAGTCTTCCCTGTAAAAATAACTCGTCTTGCCCTTGGACTTCCAACAGGAGCAGATCTTGAGTACGCTGATCCTCACACGCTCACCAAAGCGCTCAACAACAGAACGAATGTATAAACAAAAAATCCCCCGAACTTGTCGAGGGGATTTTTTTGTATTAGAGAGCGACGATTGACACGAGCGTCTTATGTTGACGGTGACCAATCTTTCTGCGGTAACGAATTTTTGATTTAAATTTGATAACCGTGATTTTGTCGTCTTTAAATTGTTTCTCGACTTTACCAGTAACTTTAGTGCTTAGGAATGGAGAACCTACATTAAGTTTTCCAGTTTCAGCGTCTGCTGTTAAAAGCGTGTCAAAAGAAACCTTGTCTGTGGCTTGGGCAGCTAATCGTTCAACATCAAGCTTGTCTCCCTGTTTAACGATATACTGCTTTCCACCAGTCGTAATAATTGCGATAGATGACATATAATAATTTAGTTTCCGGGCTAAATCTGGGACTATAATACGTTATTTTTGAATTACAGTCAAGGGCTTACTTATTTAAAAATAATATTGTGAAAACCTACATAATCACCAACAGAAACTCCATATTTTTCAGCCAAACCAGCGTTAATCTCAAGCACCATATTTGCTGAAGTAATTGGTCGATAGAGCGCTGTTTGATCAAGATGTGAAACGTTTGTGTCGATATCCACAACTTCATTATCCTTAATCCAGATAATATCAATATCAAAATTCATTCCCTTCATCCAAAAAATTGGCTCCGTATTATCAAATGATGGAAACAACATTCCCTGCCATGAAGGCAACGAATCGCGATACCCAAGACCACGCATTTTTTGCTCAGCAGTCTGCGCAATCAAAACATCCACGGTAATTTTACCACCAAGCGAAACGCGTGGCGTCAAAATACCCTGTTCGTTGGTAATTTGAATAGGTTCAACATCAACGGCGCGTTGTTGAGATGTTGCTGGAAAAAATACATACACAAGACCAAAAGCAACAAACAACCCCGCAACAGCCAACGCAAGATAATGTCCCCAATGCAATGAAATACGAGTAACTTTATGAATGATGGATTTTTTTATCATGTGATTTATTATACTGAAAAATGAGCCCAAATGCCAGCGCTATCATAAACAAAACAAGTAGCATGAGTACATACAATTTATACTGAGTCTGTAAAAACAGCGACGTCGAACCAAATAACAAACATACAGCGTACATCAGTAATGCAACTTGTCGTGAACTAAAACCAACTGCAAGTAGTCGATGATGCAAGTGCATTTTGTCGCCTTTGAATATACTCGCGCGACTCTTGAGTCTTCGCGTAATTACCCAGACAACATCAAGAATTGGGATTCCAAATACAAGCAAAGCAGTAGCTATTTTTGTTCCAGATAAGATTGCAAGCACGCCAATCAAATACCCCGCGAGCAACGACCCACTCTCTCCCAAAAATATTGATGCGGGATTAAAATTGAAAAACCAGAATCCACAAAAAATTCCGGCAATCACTAAAGCGAGCACCGCAATGTATTCTTGTTTAAGCGTAATATCAAGTGAGACAAAAAACATAATACTACTTGCCACGACCACCAACCCACTCACCAATCCATCAATACCATCAAGATATTTTGTCGTGTACATCATTCCCATGAGCCACGCAAATGTGATGAGCGCGCCAATCACACCTCCAAAATAAAGAGTCCCTCCAAATGGATTCGTAATTGATGAGGCGCTTACGCCAAGCGCGATAGTTATGAGTGTCGCAATAATCGGAAAAATAATTTGTCGTGTTGGCGGTAAATCATATATATCATCCAAGACTCCACCAACAACCAATACCAACCCACCCATCATCACGCCTAGTAGATCAAAAACACTCATACTATCAAAATTGAGTCTGTGAGAAATGTATGAAACCGTTACAATACTGAGACAAAAAGCAACAAAAATTCCCAACCCACCAAGCAACGGTGTAGGCTTCATGTGAATTTTTCGATCGTTTTTTGGTGTATCAAGAATTGAAAAAGCAACAGCAACCTTTCGAACAACTAGTGTTGCGATGAGTGAAAAAAACGTTGAGATTAAGAATGCTACTAAAAACATATCTAGCGCGCTAATAATGATTGCAATACATCTTTGGTGACAAGTATGCGTTTTTCACGACGTTCAAGCAAAGAAAGAGCATGTGTCAAACTACGCTGAGTCGATGTTAGAGACATTTCGTCATACGTTGCAGGAGTAAGCTCAAATGCTATCGCAAGCAGCGCGTCATAGGCAAAGAGTATACGAAACTTAGTTTCGATATCCATAATCATTTCCATCGCGATCAACAATTTCATCACGGACTCATCAATTTCAAGCGACACCACAGGTATCTCGAGTAAGTCGCAATGATTTACAAGATGAGCGTCTTGCGTTTGTTGTGTAAGTATTAACGCAGAATCAAGATGGTGCGAAACTTCTTTGAAATAAGTTAAGAGTGAATATTCTCGAGTCTCATCAGTTGTAATAAGAGGCAGATAAACACCATCTTCAATAAAAATAATAGAATCATTAAAATTAACATCGATTATTTTTCGAACACGCACAAAACTCTTAATTAATCCAAACTTTTTCACAATACGATCAAGCAATAAACGCTTCCAACGTCTTTTGTATCCAAATAAATTGTTGGCATGGAGCACCAAGAACAGTGCCTGATGATTATTAATCACTAAGGCATGATCAAGGTATAGAATCTTTTGCGTGGCATACGTTTGCACGAGCTTGCGCATAGCTACTACTGGGATTGTAATATCAGGACAGTGGCGCGTCATGCCAAAGACGCGAGTAGACATAAAACTGAATTGCTCATGTCTCACGTGCACACGTTCAAGTTCAATCAACGAGACCACATCCTCAAAATTAATTCCCATATCTTCAAAAATTTCGCGCACTAAAGCATCATGCGCAATCAATGCTTCAAAGAGCGACAGCGAAGACACGCATCGCTCACCCGATTCAACTGAAATCTTGTATGCGCGAGAAAGTAAGATGTGCATATACGTAGCGTCCCAATCAGTATGCGGTAAAATTCTAGACATCTCATCGTGCAAATGACGGGTAAATGATGGTACATCTACTCCAAAACGCAAAAATACATGCTGAGCATGTCCACAATACAGCGCAAGACATTTGAGAATGTGAACGCTACCAAGCGTTGGATGACCCCAAAAATGAGCGCAATCAAGACTCATGAGCATCACTTTTTTTGCGTCATCATCCAACGAATCCCAAAGATCAACGCGAGAGCTTGGCGCGATATCATCAAAAGTTATCTCTGAGGGTGGCGTGATTGTTTCGTGATACTTGCCAATAGCATTGTATTTAAAATATGATCGCCAAAACAAGATATATGATAGTAAAAGCGTTGTTAAAAGAGCGATACTTAGATATACATACAGCTGATGTATAACAATGGAATGCTCAGAAAATAAAGTGAAGTATCGAATGAGAGTAAACGATGAAGTAGAGATATCTACTATCAAAACAGCGCCGAGCAAAAAAACAACAAAAACGCTCAACATAAACAACCCTTTGAGTAGTATGGTCAAAAGATGATGACGTCGGTACCAACGACCATCAAATGAATTTCGTAGTATCAAAAATTTGTTGGCAAAAAAGCCAACTTGCGCAATCTCTTCGTGATTTTTTTCGCGGGGTATTTTACCAAACTGAAGGTCAAAATATTTCATATACACTCCCTACAGTATACCATTTTTTATGGCGTTACGTATCTGATTCATTAAAGTAAGATAAAATTCAACGTTAACAAGCGTCGCAACTCGAAAACCAAGACCTTCTTGGATTTTGAGTAAATGATGTAAATATGAGAAAGTGTAGGTTCTTAGTTCTGGAATTTTAGAATTCTTGTCAATGATTGATGAGTTAGTTGATTGAGCTGCATTTGTTACGGTGATAGTTTTGTAGTAGACATCACCAAACAAGTGAATTGCGCCGGGAGTGTTTTTGCGACACCATACATACAACCTTCCGTGTCGCGCTTCGCGCGATGGAATCACGAA
>JADLGS010000053.1 GCA_020849205.1 Candidatus Falkowiibacteriota bacterium
GGCAGTCGCGACTGCCGTGGTCGCTCAGAATGACGTGTTGAGTGGTTTTTTCCAAATTCAAAATTCCATATTCCAAATTCCTTTTTTCCACCCCCTCGAATACATAATGTGTTCAATAACCCTCGTAATGACGGGGGTGGTCTGTTATAATGAATGCACTAATAGAAATCCAAAAATATATGGAAATCAAACCAGAGATCGAGACATTTGCAAAGATAAAGGTTGTAGGTGTTGGAGGATCAGGAGGTTCAGCCGTTAATCGCATGATTACGGGTGGCGTCAAGGGTGTCGAATTTATCGCTATCAATACTGACGTGCAAGCGCTTCACTACAATTTAGCGCCAACAAAATTACATATTGGTAAAACAACAACACGTGGACTTGGTGCTGGTATGGATCCAGAAATTGGACGACGCGCCGCCGAAGAATCAGAAGATGAAATTCGCGAACTTCTCAAAGGCGCGGATATGATTTTTATTACCTGTGGTCTTGGTGGAGGAACTGGTTCAGGAGCTGCTCCTGTTGTCGCAGAAATCGCTCGTGATCTTGGCGCGCTTACTGTTGCAGTCGTTACTCGACCATTTGCCTTTGAAGGCGCAGCGCGCAGAAAAGTCTCTGAAGGAGCGTACAACAATTTAATTTCAAATGTTGACACTATCATCACCATCGAAAACGACAGATTGTTGCAAATTATTGATCAAAAAACATCTCTACTTGATGCGTTTCAAATTGTTGATGATGTGTTGCGACAAGGTGTTGCCGGTATCTCTGAACTTATCACTGTTCCAGGTCTTATCAATGTCGACTTCGCCGATGTAAAAACGATCATGAAAGATCAAGGATCAGCGCTCATGGGTATTGGTACTGGTAATGGTGAGAACCGCGCAAGCGACGCTGCAAAGCAAGCTATCTCAAGTCCATTACTAGAAATTTCAATGGAAGGCGCAAAAGGTATTTTGTTTATCGTGACTGGAGGACCATCGCTTTCTATGTACGAAATTAATGAGGCTGCAAAGACAGTAACGTCTTCAGCGGATCCAGAAGCAAAAATTATTTTTGGAGCAAACATCGATGCTACACTTGGAGATGATGTTCGAATCACCGTAGTCGCTACAGGATTTGATCAAGGTAAGAAGCGCTTCATTCCCGAAGAAACAAAAGCGTATGTTCCACCAGAACCAGTTGTTAAAGCAAGTAGTTACTCTCGTCCAGTTGAGGTTAAGGTAGAAACTCCCGCAAAAGCTCCAGCTGCTTCAACTCCAGATCCATTTAAGGCGCAAGAGCCCGTACAAGATCTTGATATCCCTGCGTTTATCCGCAAGAAAATGGGAAACTAAGTACTCTTCATGCAACTACCAGAGATCATTACTCGTCTTGAGGCGTTACGTGAAAAATTACGCATCGCTTCGACTCATCTAGATATTGACGGCAAAATTTCAAAAGCCAATGAATTAGCATCGCTCATGAATATGAGCGATTTTTGGCTTAATGTGTCACGCGCAACAAGTGTGTCTCAACAACACGCTCAATTGCAAAAGGAGGTGGATATGTTTGAGCAATTGCAAAAAGATGTAAGAAGTATGTTGGAGCTTGCGGTGCTTGATGAGCGTGATTTGGAAGTGAATGTTCGTGAACAACTTGAAACAGAGTTGCTTAATCTAGAAAAGCGCTATGCTGCGCTTGAATTTTCGATGCTCTTTAGCGAAGCGTATGACTCCAAGAACGCAATCGTTGCTTTACATGCGGGAACGGGAGGTGTTGACGCGATGGATTGGACGCAGATGCTTGAGCGCATGATTATTCGTTACTGCGAATCGCACGACCTCAAAGTTTCAGTTTTGGATAGAAGCGTTGGGCAAGAAGCGGGAATCAAGAGTTGTGTCATGTTAGTTGAGGGTGCGTATGCTTTTGGCTTGCTTAAATCAGAACACGGCGTGCACCGATTGGTACGCATGTCGCCATTTAACGCAGATGGTTTGCGTCAAACTTCCTTTGCGCTTATCGAAGTAGTACCGGAGTTTGGCGATGATGTAACAGTTGAAATTAATGATGCTGATATCGAAATGTCATTTACTCGGTCTGGTGGAGCGGGTGGACAAAACGTCAATAAAGTAGAAACAGCAGTTCGTCTCAAACATATTCCTACGGGAATTGCGGTGCATGTTTCATCGGAGCGTAGTCAGTTGCAGAATAGAGAAAAAGCGATGAGATTGTTGCGTTCAAAACTAGAGTTACTTAATCAAACAAAACAAGAAGAAGAACGACAAAAGATTCGCGGACAATATTCTGCGGCAGATTGGGGGAACCAAATTCGTTCGTATGTTTTGGCGCCGTATCAGTTGGTAAAAGATCATAGAACAAATTTTGAAACTTCCGCAGTTGATGATGTGCTTGATGGAAAATTAGATGGCTTTGTGGAAGCGTATTTAAGAATGAAGTAGCGTCCCCACGTCATCCTGAGCGAAGTCGAAGGATCTACTGTTGTTTCAAATTAAACTTCACGACAAAGCATTTATTACTGTACTAATCGGTACAATTATAGATTCCACGCTCGCTTGATGCCTCCCTCTGACTTCTGACTCCTGACTTCTGACCCCTGACTTCTGACCCCTGTATTCTGACTCCCGACTCCTGTTATGTTATAATATTTATAATGAAATCACGAAACAAAAAAGTACTTGTCACGGGTGGAGCTGGATTTGTTGGCTCTGCTGTTTGTCGCGAACTCTTGCGTAAAGGGTATTTTGTTGTTGTGCTTGATAACCTCTCGCGTGGTTTCAAAAGTGCAGTGCCCAAGGGCGCTCAGTTTATCAAAGGGGATTTACGCAACAAAAACGACGTCAACAAGGCGTTGAAAGGTGTTGATTGTGTAATTCATTGCGCGGCGAAGTTGGTGATTCCAGAAAGCTTTTCGAACCCTGTTGAATTTCTTGAGGTGAATGTACTTGGAACACTTAATTTACTCAACGCAATGCACGAGAAAAAAATCAAGAATCTTGTATTTTCTTCTACCGCAGGTGTGTACAGTGAAAAGACGAAGTCACCCATCAAAGAGTATTACGAAAAAATTCCTTACTCTCCGTACGGTGGATCAAAGCTTGCGATGGAGCTTATCATGCATGCATATTATTTAGCTTCAGGATTAAATGTAACTATTCTACGTTATTTTAATCCCTATGGTCCCGGCTATTTCATCGACCCACCTCAACATGCCGTACCAATGTTTTTTACTAAAGCGTTGGCACATCAACCAATTCCTGTCTATGGCGACGGATTAATGGAGCGTGATTATATTTACATTGATGATCTTGCGAGTGTTCACGTGAAGGCTATGATGCAAAAAGGATTTAAAGTGTATAACGTTGGAGGCGGTAGGGGTGTGAGTATTATTGAAATAGTGCAAGAGATTATTAAGGTGACAAAATCAAAGAGCGAGATTAAACATGTCACCACACCACCGGGATATCCAGCGCGTATGTTTGCAGATATCAGCAAAATCAAAAAAGAAATCGGATGGTCTCCTAAGGTTTCATTGAATGCAGGCATCAAAAAGACCTACGACTTGTTTTACAAGAACTACAAAAAAGCAAAACAACCGCGATAATAAGGGGTTGTTTTTAATCAATATAAAACCCCCGAGGTGATCTCGGGGGTAGAAATTAGCAAATGCCATCCCCGTCATGTGCATATGAACGGATCGCTAGTGGGTCATCAGCATTGTGAGGCAAATCTGTTGCTTGAGTTGCAATATTTTCCACTAAGATGCCTGCATGTTCATAAGCATTCATAACCATAGCGTCAATGTCGAGCCCATCTTGAAATGAACAGTAAAGTTCATGAGATGAAGTGGCATTGAGTAGATTTTGGCACATTCTTACTTGAGGGTTTGATGGTGTAACTGGAATTTCGTATCCATTGTACTGCTCGAGTAATTTTTTTACCTCATCATTCTTCATGGGGAAAGTTTGATACGGTGAGTCCGAAAATGCTAGAGCTAGAAGTCGTGGATGGAAACGAGAGATCCATACACAAGGAGTGATGCCCAAATTTGGTCTCGGCAAAGTTGAGCAAAACACAAAAGTTGTGTTGTTGTAGAGTACGAAGTATCTCCGCAACTCATCATTATCTTTTGCACCTCTCACGATGTATTTTGCATCAACAAAGTCTGAGCTTCCAAAAACTACTTCGCAGGCATAATCACCGGGATGTTGAAATACTTCCTCAGTGTATTTTTCATGCCATTTTCTGAAAGATGCAGTTTCAACTGGCAGTATCGAAGTACCAGGAAGCACAGATCTGAATAATCCATGAATTTCGGAAACATCATGCGAAGAATCACGTAGGAATCCCCACGGATGATCTGGTGGGCATTTTTTGTTGCGCATATAATCACGCATATCTTGTTGTCTCCAAAACAATCCATCTTTGAAGATATGATCATGAGTCCAAGGAGTGTTTGGATTACGCAAAAAATTTTTCACAGCTTCAAATGTTGGATGCGCTCGCTCAATGAAATTGACCGCAATGAAAACACCTTTCTGCTTAATGAGATTGCGATCAAGCAATGCAAGGTCATTTTTCGTGAGACAGATAGGCTTTTCAACGAGAATGCGTTTCACGCCAGACTTAAGCACTGCGTTGAGGTGATGAATATGAAATTGTGTCGGTGATGCTATTGAGACCACTTCGCAATTTTGAGCCAACTGAAAGATTTCATCACACTGCTTTTCAAGATCTATACTCATGAGAATAAAGTCGAGATTAAGCGATGATGCAAATTCACGGCGGTTGTTTGTCCGTGGTTCCATGCGTCCACCAACGGTTTCATAAATGACATCTTTGTCGATGACATCCATCAGATAAACGTGGAATCCTAATTCTTTCCAGGCCTTTGCGATAATTTTGCCCATATATCCCGCACCAATAACCAATGCATTTTTACTCATACTTTCTCCTGTAAATGTACATCTCCATCAGAATGATGAAGTGATTGGTTATACTACCATATTCGCATGTTTACGCAAGTAGAACTAGTTCTTGTTATTTTACTTGTACCTGATAAACTACTGGTATATGTCAAAGGTATTGGTTACAGGAGGGGCGGGGTTTATTGGGAGTCATTTGGTTGACCGGCTAGTTGAGCTGGGGCACCAAGTTGTTGTTGTTGATAATTTGAGCACCGGACGCCTTTCAAATCTTAATGGATTTGCCAAGTTGTATGAAATGAATATTGAGGACAAGAAGCTTGCTGATGTGTTTGACGCTGAACGCCCTGAAATTGTATTTCACATGGCGGCACAAATTTCTGTGACGGCTTCTTTTAAAGATATTATCAAAGATGGAAACGCAAATATCATTGCCTCACTCAACGTACTCGAACAGTGCGTAAAGTTTGGCGTGAAGAAAATTATTTTTTCTTCATCTGCTGCGGTATATGGCGATAATCCAGAATTACCGCTGCGCGAAGATCATGTGCCTGCACCAGCTTCACCATACGCCATCTCAAAACTGACCACAGAAGAATATATAAAATTATTTCATAAGCAACACAAATTAGGTTACACGATTTTGCGTTATGCAAATGTATATGGCCCACGACAAACTGCTGATGGAGAAGCGGGAGTGATTTCTATTTTTATTGATAGACTTCTCAAGGGTCAGCAACCAACAATTACAGGTGATGGGAATCAAACGCGCGATTTCGTTTTTGTGCAAGACGTTGTATCTGCGAATGTTGCAGCGATGAACTCTGATAAGAGTGGTATATATAATGTTTCAACAAACTCACAAGTAAAAATAAACGAACTCTATTCAACATTGCGTCAGTTAA
>JADLGS010000054.1 GCA_020849205.1 Candidatus Falkowiibacteriota bacterium
TAGTGACTCATTTTGAAACCGACGATGACGGTAATACGTCATGCTACTTTGAAGGACATGGCGCAATTAGTGGCGTCTACTCCAAAATTTCACATCTACTCATCGACAACGATGGACTTGATGTTCATTGGATTGATGTTGTGGGAGAACGTCTCTCCGCTCCATTCACATCCGTAACAGAACGCATTATCCCACCGGACTAGTTTACACACCCCCCGAGGTTTCCTCGGGGATTTTTGTTTATGCGTCACCACTCACGCTTGATTAAATTGCATTTAAATGATAAAAAGTAGTTAGTTCTTTGCATGAGCGTATTTATCAAACTTTTGTGGTGGATAGTGATTGATTCATAAACAATAAACTCAGTGGATGGTGTTGTATGAAACATGAAGGTGTAACTTTGGATTTAGTAGACGCTGTTTTTGATAAGTTGGGTGGAATTTTTGGCGCCGAAAGATTACTTCGAGGTGAACTCCAAATTGTATTATTTAAACCCGACATCTTAACTATCAACTACTCTTTGACGCTAGAGGAGATGATTGCACTGGGTCGGTATGATTGGTGTAATCACGAGATTACTAGTAAAAGATTTCCAATAGTTGGGGATGGAATTCAAGAAATTAACTTTCATCTTATTAATTTTGGTCGTAGCATCACCACCGAAGAAGCCAGGAGGGAGTTAGCGCGTCAAGATTTGATGCCCGCAAAAATTGAACACCTTCTTGCTTTTGCCGCAAAGTTTCCAGACGAACAGAAACAGTTTCCGATCATTAGTCTTAATTCGTTTTCATTGATACGCGGTGGGTGTCGATATGTTAGTTTAGGTTACACTGGTAATCAGCGTGAATTAAATCTTGACTTGGATGATGATTGTTGGCGCGACTATTATCGTTTTTTAGTTATTAGTTAGTAGTAAAGCAGTATAGTATAATACCCAGGACATTAGTCCTGGGTTCTTTAAATACCATGAAACAATGGACTTACCCGTAGATATCTATTAATATCAATAACGAAGAACTCTTGACATATTTACTTGCAAGCGATACTATTGCATTATGATTTTATACATTAAAGTAAAAACTTATTATTATCCTCAGTTCTGAGGTTAGTTTAATTTTTACTCCATTGTAAATCTTATCTAACCACACCAAGTGGTTATTTTTATACCTTTTACTGACTTCACTTCATGGAGGTGGATATGAAAAAAGTTATTTTTATAGCTGGGTTGCCAGGTGTAGGTAAATCAACTTTTGCAAAAAATATCGCTAAGAAAATTAATGGTGTTATTCTAGATATTGACGAGATAAAAAAGCAAATTGTAAATCCAGAGCTTGTGTCTTCAACCATTGATCCGCCGGAAGTAAGGTGGCGGTGCTATGAAAAAGCTGCTGAGCAGATCGCTGATCTTTTTAAGCAAGGGGTGCAAACTGTTGTTGTTGATGAAGTTTTTCATCTTCAGAGTCTTCGTCAAAATCTTGAAGATATCTGCGTCAATAATGGCGCTCTAGTTTCTTGGATTGAAGTTAGATGCCCAACTGATGCTATTGTGAATCGACTTCATGAAAATGGAGGTCGTGATGGTCATATTTTGACTACTGACGAAACTTTAAAAATGAATAAACTTTTTGGCCCCATATTTGAGCAATTTCCTGAGGATAAGCTCAATTATACCACCTTTGTTAACGATGGCAGCTTGGACATGAAAGATTTTAATGTGTAATATATGTAATTCTATAACTGGCGCAACACTGTGCGCCAGTTTTTTCTATTCTTACGCATAGTGTATACTATATATAAGAAGCCATTTGCTATGTATATGAAAATTTCTATATTACCAAATAAAACAAAACAATTAGAAAAAATTGAAAAACGATTTATTAACGATTCGTTGGTTATGGGTAGTACTAATGGTTTAAAAAAACAGATTAACGAAGACTCTGTGGGATATTGTATTACTAAAAAATCTTTAAGGATTTGTATCGCTGATGGTCATTGGGGGACACAAGCGTCAAAGTTTATTACCAAATCTTTGCTCAACCCTATGTTTCATTTTCCAGTCACCAAAATTCAGTCGAGACAAATAACAGAAAAACTTGAGCACATGCTTTATAAGAAACTTAAGAAGCATATGATGGATGAAGAAAAAAATTTTTCACCCGAAGCAAGTTTTATTGCTATAGAGATTTCTAATAACACTCTTTTGGTGACAAGTTATGGTGATTGTCGAATGCTTGTTGCGAATAAAGGAAAGTTAAAATTCCAAATAAAAATGACTCGAACGTGGCTCGGAGTATTTTCTTACCTTGGTTTAAGAAAAAGAATTTCCGTCAAAAATGCAATTCAATTCAAAAAAATAAAACTAAAGAAAAATGACATAGTAATATTATTTACTGATGGAGTTGATGAATGTATTTATGAAAAACCCACAATTAGTTTTAAAAAAATAGCGCTATATTCAAACAATAGTACTCCACATGCTACTTTCAATTTTATATTTAAAAAGATTTTTGAATATGGAGCAGAAGATAATGCGAGTCTTGTGATTTATCAACATTAAAAGCACAACACTTTAGATCTGTAATTGATATGCAGTAGATCTTGACTTTTTCCAATTTTATATTATTATGCAATAAATCGTATCTTTACAATTTAGGAGGATAAATGAATCAAGAAAACTTTGAAATACTTAAGGAGAGGGGTTTTGTTCAACAGACTTCTTCCGATATAATTCAAAAAAATCTGAGTTCAGGGCGTGTAGTTTTTTATGTGGGATTTGATGCAACGGCAGATAGTTTACATGTTGGCAGTATGGTGCCAATTATGGCTACTGCGCATTTGCAAAGAATGGGCCATTTTCCTATATGTATTATTGGTGGGGGCACGACTCTGATTGGTGACCCAAGTGGAAAAACTGAGATGCGTAAAATGCTCACAAAAGAACAAATTAATGCAAATAGCCAATCAATACTTGATCAACTTAAAAGATTTGTACAGCTCGAAAGAGGTAAAGGGTTATTTTTGAATAATGCCGATTGGCTTCTGGGGTTGAGATACATTGAATTTCTAAGGGATATTGGCCGTCATTTTAAAGTCAATGAAATGTTACGTGCAGAATCAACTCGATCAAGACTTGAGCGTCATGAAGGTTTATCATTTATTGAATTTAACTATCAACTACTTCAGGCGTATGATTTTCTTCATTTGCATCAAAATCATAACTGCACACTACAAAGAGGCGGTGATGATCAATGGGGAAATATAGTCGCAGGAATTAATTTGATAAAATCA
>JADLGS010000055.1 GCA_020849205.1 Candidatus Falkowiibacteriota bacterium
TAAGAAAAAATTTATTTTAGAAAAAGTTCAAGCGGAAGCATCAAGCGGTCTTCGTACTTTGGGATTTGCGTATGCGCTTGTTGATTCTTCTGTGCAAAAAATTTCTGCAAAAGAAATTAAGAAATTAACGTACCTTGGATTTGTAGGGATGCGTGATCCATTACGCAAAGAATCAAAAGCAACGTATCTTCTTACGCAACAAGCAGGTATTCGTACTATCATTATTACAGGTGATCACAAAGCAACTGCAGCAAGTATTGCTTCTCAGATGGGCATGCAATTTACGCCTGATCAAATTTTTGAAGGAGCTGACGTAGTAGGCGTGACAGATGATGAACTTGATGTGATTACATCGCGCGCAGTTGTTTTTGCGCGCGTACAACCAGATCAAAAGATGCGCATCGTCACGAGTCTTAAAAGACAGGGTGAGGTGGTGGCGATGATTGGTGACGGTGTTAATGACGCTCCTGCTCTCAAAGCTTCTGATATCGGAGTGAGCGTTGGTAGTGGTACTGATGTAGCAAAAGAAGCTTCTGATATGGTGTTGCTTGATGACAACTACAAAACAATTGCGCTTGCAATCAAGCAAGGTAGAATACTTTTTGACAACATCAAAAAAACAACCCTCTATCTTCTCGTGAGTTCATTTACAGAAGTGGTTTTGGTGGTGCTTGCTATTGTAAGTGGTTTGCCGTTACCACTCACAGCATTACAAATTTTGTATATTAATATTGTCACCGACGGGTTTCCTCACTTAACGCTTGGATTTGAAGCTGGTGATGAAAATGTCATGTCTCGTAAGCCAAAAAAGATTGGAGAAGGAATTTTGAGCAAAGAGGTGAAGTCGCTCGTGTTTGGTATAGGATTGTTTTTGGACGCTGTCTTATTCATCGTGTATATGTATCTTTATAGACAAGGGTATGCAGTATCTCAGATGCAAACCATGATGTTTATGATCTTGGGTGTCGGTTCTATCCTTTATGTGTTTAGTTGTAAGAGCCTCACTCATTCATTGCTTAGCACAAAACTCTTTGATAATATGTACATATGGTACGCCGTATGTCTTGCGCTTGTATTGCACATTGGAGCGTATTTCACCCCTGTAATGCATGATGCTCTTGGATTGGCGTGGCTTTCAGCGACTGATTGGATGATAGTCGTTTTTGCGATCATAACCAAAATCACCTGCATTGAAATCGGAAAATACTATTTCTTTACTTACCGTCAAAGACTTAAGACAACATGAAGCAATTCCTCAAATCACTCATTCCGCACTCTTGGATGAACGTGTATCACTACACGCTTTCTGTTGTTGCAAAAATCTGGTATCGCAATCCAAGTTCAAAGATGATTGTGATTGGTGTTACGGGGACCAATGGTAAATCAAGCACAGTTAATTTTATTGGACGCATGCTTGCGAGCGCAGGCAAAAAAGTTGGATTTGCTTCGACAGTGAATTTTTATATAAACGGAAAAGAAACAATTAATGATAAAAAAATGACGATGCTAGGACGTTTTGCGCTACAAAAATTTTTGGCGCAATGTCGAGACGCTGGTTGCGAATATGTTGTTATCGAAACTTCGTCACAGGGAATTGTTCAGTATCGTCATGCTGGTATCAATTACGACATTGTCGTGTTTACCAATTTAACCCCAGAGCACATTGAGTCGCACGGCGGATTTGAAAATTATAAACATGCAAAAGGGCAATTATTTAAGCACCTCATGCAACAACCTCATAAACGAATTAAAGGCGTTGAGGTACAAAAAATTATTGTTGCTAATTGTGATGATGAACATTCCTCATATTTTTTGTCGTTTGATGCAGATAAAAAAATTGGATTTACGCTTACTCATGCTCACAGTCCCGCAGTTGATGTGATGTATCAAGCATCAAACCCGATCGCTACAACTCACAATGTTGCTTTTGATTTTGAAGGCACTCGTTTTGAAGCAAATGTGCTTGGCATGTTTAATATTTACAATCTATGCGCCTCACTATCTGTTGGATTCGCGTTAGGACTTTCACTTGATGCGCTCAAGCGAGCGTGTTTGCGCGTGAGTGGTGTTCCCGGACGCATGGAGCTTATTAACGAGGGTCAGGATTTTGTGGTTGTTGTTGATTATGCCCCAGAGCCGGCGTCGCTAGAGGCAGCGTATGCCGCATTGCGAGTCTTTGGTAAAAACAGAATTATTCACGTCCTTGGTTCATGTGGAGGTGGGCGTGACGTGGCGCGTCGTCCAATTTTGGGGGCGATGGCGGCGTCGTACGCTGATGTTGTTATTGTTACCAACGAAGATCCTTATGACGATGATCCAGTGGAAATCATGCTCCAAGTAAGTCAGGGAGCGCAAGAAAAAGGAAAGCGAGAAGGGCAGGACTTGTTCCTGATTCACGACAGAAAAGAGGCGATACAAAAAGCTATTTCACTTGCGACTACCGGTGACATAGTACTCATTACGGGTAAGGGTTGCGAAGTATTTATCGCATCCAAGAATAATACTAAAATACCACATGATGATCGCGAAGTTGCGCGTGAGGCATTACACACTCTATGAACTACAATAAATATTACAAAAAAATTCATTGCGTAGAAGATGAAGAAATAGTGAGCGTGATACATGCTCACTGGATTGCTAAACTACAAACATTCTTAATCGCATTTTTGTTTTTTGCAGTGCCTTTGTTTTTTATGTTTTACCTCATGTCGCAAGGCAGAGTTGGTGTGAGTATATTTGTGACATCGATTGTTGTGGGACTTATCTATAGTCTTCGAGAATGGTATTTGTGGACATATAATGTGTTTATCATCACGACACACAAAATTATTGATCTTGAGCAACGAAGTTTGCTCAAGAGAAGTGTTTCGGAGGTTTCGTATGACAAGATTGTTGACGTTTCGTATGAACACGAAGGCTTGCTTGATACGATGTTTGGAATGGGAAAAATTACTGTTGTAACTAATATCCCCAACACGACACTGCAAATAACGCACGTAGGAAACGTAGCAACGATAGCTGGGGTGTTGATTGAAGTGGTCAAAAAACAGGGTGTCAAAAAACCTCAGGGTCCAAACCGCGCGCAACGACAAGAGGTTGTTGAGGATTTTTTGGGAGGTGAGGTAGAGGCGCTTGGGGAACAGAGTCTTGATGAGGTTGTGCAAAACTATCTTGCGGTATACTCAAAAGATCGATTAAAACGCTTATTACAAAAGGATTTGGAGCGTAATGGGCACAAGGAGGTGGAGCAGTAATGCCCACTTCTTTTTGATGAGTAAAAATGGTATACTATGGGGGATATGAAGGAGCGCGTACAACACACCGCAATACTTCGATTTTTTTCTTCGAGACTGTTTTTTGTAGTCGCGGGGGTTTTGATTTTATTTATTGTAATTGCCGACGCCAAGGCGATACTTCGGCGCAAACAAGTTTCACAAGAAATCACACAACTTAAATCTGAAATCGCCCAACTTGAAAAAAGCCAGGAAGGTTTCAATAATGTTCTTGAGTATTTACAAAGCGAGGAGTTTATTAAGCAAGAAGCAAAAATTAAGTTTGGAATGCGTAATGAGGGTGAGCGTGTTATTGTTTTGCATGACACGCAAGATACGCGTCGCGCAGTGGACACGAGCGAACTTGAACCTCAAAACGCCAATATATCAAATCCTAGGAAGTGGATGATTTACTTCTTTGGAACGAATTAATCACTCATCAACAAACGATTATGAAAAAAATTACTATCGCATTTCTAACCGCTTGTCTGTTTGCCTTTGCTTTGCCGGTAAGCGCGACTGTGATTACACCGCAGTACGTGAATCAGTCGAGTCAAACAATAACACAACATATCAACACAAAAGGGAGTACGCTCACACTCCTTAATGGTGATGTGCGCTTTGGAATGCAGCCCGGCGCGCTAACGGTTGGAACGACGGTTACTTTTTCTCAAGTTGACGAAAGTTTTTTGAATGACGTGTTGTTGCCTGCGGAGTACAAAAAAATCTCAAAGATTTTTATGTATGAGGCGTCAACTAAACCACAAAAGCCGCTCTGGTTGACTATGAACTATGCTTCAGATTTGAAATTTACAAAGTTCATGTTTATCTATGACGAAAAAAATCAAAATTGGAAAAACATTACCTCAAAAACAAATCTTGAGAAGGGGATGGTGAGTACTGCATTAACGGGACAAAAAGGCATACTCTTGATCGCGGATACTGATGTGATGAAATACGGCAAAGCGTCGTGGTACAAATACAAAGGATGTATGTGCGCGGCATCTCCTGATTATCCTAAAGGATCAAAATTATTGGTAGTAAATAAAAATAAAAATCAAGGAATTGTTGTAACGGTTAACGATTGGGGACCAGAGCGAGACATCTTTCCAGATCGTGTCATTGACCTTGATCTAGTTGCGTTTACAAAACTGGGCACAAAAGGTGTTGGTGTATTTCAAAATATCTACGTAACTCCGTACCACGCTTCAGATTTTACCTCTGATCAAGCAAAAACTCTCGAAAGCGCTGGTGTTGTGAATTTTACCAAAGAAGAATTGGCGATGCTTGAAGGCAGTAGTCAGAAGTCAGTAGTCAGTAGTCAGAAAGTTGAAGTACCAGCAAAAGTAACTAACAACTATCAACCAACAACTAACAACTTCCTCTGGCTCAAATGATTGAGTTTCATAATGTAACAAAAGTATATCCTCCAAACCACCACGCATTGCGCGAGGTGTCTTTTGCTATCAAGGCAGGCGAGATGGTTTCGATTGTTGGTCAGTCAGGAGCTGGTAAGTCTACTATTGTTAAATTATTAACAGGCGAAGAAAAAGTAAATCGAGGGCAGATTATTGTTGGTGGATGGGATATCACTGATCTTAACGCAACGCAAATCCCAGTGCTTCGCCGACAAATTGGTGTCGTGTACCAAGACTATCGTTTATTGCCACACAAAACTGTCTATGAAAATGTAGCGTTTGCCCTTGAGGTGTGTGGAATACCACACAAACGTATTACCGAAGTAGTTCCGCAGGTATTAAAGATTGTAGGGCTCAAGGACATGATGGAACGCTTTCCGCACCAACTTTCTGGTGGAGAAAAGCAACGTGTCGCAATTGCTCGCGCGCTGATTCATCGGCCAAAGGTTTTGCTAGCTGACGAGCCAACAGGAAATTTGGATACGGTAAATACACAAGATATCATCCATCTCTTGGAACGTATTAACGACTTTGGCACGACAATCGTTTTGGTGACTCATGA
>JADLGS010000056.1 GCA_020849205.1 Candidatus Falkowiibacteriota bacterium
CTAGTTAAAATTACATTATCAACGCTTGGTATATGTTTCAAAAGGTCAGCGCCTTTTTCGTGGGTTAACCATTGTATTCGCCAATCTGGATTAATTCTCTTAAGCTCCTTTGACACCACCGTAGATCTTAAAATACTTCCTAGGCCACCTGCTTCCATTATTAATGTATTACCAAGGTATGGAGTGTGCTTAATACAATCCTTACAATTAATTACTTCTGAGGATTTTTGAATCTGGCAAGGCTTATCACCCACCCACTCTTTACACGTAGTTTTAAAATCCTCACTTTTCATTTGGAATTAATGATTGATTATATTTTTCTAGAAAATATCTCACTGGGTATGTAAGCTCAACTTTTAACGTATCATTAATTGACATCCAGTTCGCTTCAATACCTTCATCACTTATAGTAACCTCAAAATCTGACTCAAACCTACTCACAAATAAATACCACTTATGATGATCACAACCTCTTCTGCATTCATCGCCACTAATATCTTCATTTGCAAATAAAGTAACATCAATATGTGATATTCCTGTCTCTTCACGCACCTCTCTTTTAATAGCGCTATACACGTCTTCATTAATATCTAAATGACCTGCTGGTACCGTATATGCAAATGGGAATATTGTTCTTTTGAATAACAGGATTTCATTTTTATTGTTAAATATAAAAATACCAACACTTTCATGCCAATAATCCCTGGTGACAGGATCAATCCACCACTTAATCAGAGGATCGATGACAATCATTCTATCTTGTAGTTGGTTACAATCATTGCAAAAATATTTCGTATTGCCATTTTCGAGTATTTTTCGCTGAATATTTTCACTACCACAAAGAATGCACCATTGTTTGTATGTAGAATTTTGTGGTATATCCTTGTTAATTTTCATATTGGTAGTATAGCAAATTTTTCATAATTGCGTTACACTATATATAATTTAAAATTCTAAACTATGCAAAACAACTACTTAATTCCAACCGTTATCGAAAAAACGCCACAAGGTGAGCGTGCTTTTGATATCTACTCTCGTCTTCTCAAAGAACGAATCGTTTTTTTGGGTACGCCTATTGATGATGGCGTGGCAAATACAATCATCGCTCAACTTCTCTTCTTGGAAGCTGAAGATCCATCAAAAGACATCAAACTCTACATCAACTCACCGGGAGGTTCAGTCTCTGCTGGTATGGCGATTTATGACACAATGAATTTCATCAAGCCAGACGTTTCAACGATTTGTATTGGCATGGCAGCTTCGATGGGATCATTCTTACTTTCATCTGGAGCAAAAGGAAAAAGATTTGCGCTTCCTAATTCTGAGGTGATGATTCATCAAGTACTCGGTGGCGCGCAAGGACAAGCAAGTGATATTAAGATTGCCGCAGAGCACATCCTCAAAACAAAAGATAAGCTTAATGCAATTCTTGCAAAGAACACCGGAAAATCTGTTGCGCAAATCGAAAAAGATTCTGATCGCGACAACTTCATGAGCGCAGAAGAAGCGATGAAGTCTGGATTGGTTGATAAGGTGATTAAAAAATAGTTAAAAAAATAAAAGAAGGGTGTCGGAAGACAACCCTTTTTTAATTTGACTTTGAAAAATTTGTAGCATATAATCCGAATATGGAAATGCAAGAAAAAATTCTCAACGCAATACTTGATACTCAGTCAACAGTAACTGACATGAATGAAAGATTGGCGCGGGTAGAAGATGTTCAAGGTAATATGTATAATCGTATTGACGGTTTTTTGACGCTCATTAACAAACATGAGGCAGAAATTGCGGGTCTTCGATCAAAATACGAGCGACTAGAAGAGCGAATTGCAAAGTTGGAACTCAAAAACACATAATTTTCCCAGGTATAAAAAAGAAGGATGTCGTAAGACATCCTTTTGTGTTTTATTTCTTAGTCCTTCATAAAGGTTGCAAATATCGTAAATACCAATGCAAAGAGAAACATAGAATATTGATACTCACCTAATTGCGTCACTCCAACATCACAAACTGAGAGCACTGCAAATACGATAAGGGCTGGCATTAGAAATGCGCGTACAAAAAATCCAATTTTGTTACTTTGTGGCGTTTCATCTCGTGCCCACAACATGGTTGAAGCATTGTTAAATAACAGCATAAAACTCATACCAAACAACACACATGACGCCACAGTACCAAAAGCAATATCGTGAAATTGAAATGATTCAAGCTTTTTACTCACAAGATGTTGTACAGTCATCAACACAACACCAATCACCCACCGCCAAACAGCTTTTTGACTTATTACTTTTGGATCATTTAAAGCGCGTAATCGTGCGCGGCGATTTGCATACGATGATGCCATAAACTCTCCTTTTGTTTCAGGTGCAAGATAAAATGAGTATATCAGAAAGCAATATTCTTGCAACCACCTCACCCCGAAGCTCGGCTTAGGGGAAACGTACCTCACCCCGAAGCTCGGCTTAGGGGAAACGTATCTTCACGATTTACCCTATAAACACAAGGTTTGTTCACCCCTAAGCCGAGCTTAGGGGAAACAAAAAAGCCGATAGGTGTAACCTACCGGCGGTGTGACTTTCTTCGCCAAGGATCCTTCTTGAGTTTTGCGCTTTGCATCAAAACGCGCATCCTTTGCTCCTCGTCGCTTCGTGAATCGACCTGCGCATGCAGTTCAAACAGGCGTTTTTGAAGAGAGGTTTCTGTTGACGGAGTTTTATCACTCTTCTGCTTCGTCATATTTCATCTCTCCCAGTACTTTTTTTGTTTTTTACGGAAGAGGATGCGATATGTTACGAAGAGAGCGAAAGAGATGATTATTAAAATGCCTGTGATTCTTCGCCATCGCCGATAATTCTCGAACCCATCACTTACATTTACCCAATCGCTCGTCAAAATCACGTAAGCTGCATAAAAATTCCTCAAAACCAGTGCAGCGAGCAAGCACAGAAAAATTACTTGAACATACTTTTTTTGAAACACAGAATCCATGAATTTTGAAACCTTAGTTTCAATATTCAGATACCATTCGATCATACAATCTCCTTTTGAGTTGTAAAAGGTACCTACTTCATTTTCAATTCACTACGATGATCGTAATGAACTGAAGAAAAGTGCGCACGTGGCTCGTGGTGACGAGTATGGGTGCGCGCGAGGTAAAAACAAAAGTAATTTATTTTCTACTCAATAATTCTTGCCTGTATTTCAGCATAGCCTGAAATTTGGCGAGTGTAAATCATTTTGACGGATCTATTGCGAGAAAAATCAAAAATTCTCACAAGCTCATCAGGATACATCCTTCTAGGCTTCGTAACCTGTGAAATTCTTACTTCGCATTCACAACGACCATCCTCGTCCAAGCTAAAATCAGACCAATCAATTCTACCTATGCTTCCATCGCTATACTCAACAAGTGCGCCGACATTATAAGTAGATACCCAATTCACAAACCTTTCCTGCGTTATCAGCTCAACAGGGTTTTTAATATCATTTGTTCGAACCGCTATTGTTTGACGAAGATAGGGGTGAGTTGTTGCATCGGCATTCGCAGACGTTTTATCACTTTCTATGTGTTCCGTTACCGCATCTGCAGAGTTACAATCACTAGACTGACTTTTTACAAAAAAATACGAAAAAAAGGAGCCAATCACAAGCAAAATAAGCAATTGTCCATAAGAAGTTTTGGAATCTTTAAACAACATATTCATATAAATCCTTTTTGTGAAAAGTACGTTACAGTTTTGTGCCCATTTCGAGGTGAAATGAGTCGTATGAATATACCATTTATGCGAAGAAAAGTCAATAATTCACCCCTAAGCTCGGCTTAGGGGGAGTGCATGCTCACGATTCACCCTATAAACACAAGGTTTGTTCACCCCTAAGCCGAGCTTCGGGGTTTCCACAGCGTTTCCACAGGATGTGCAAATACGTCGCTCTTGACAGAAACTTTGGGAGGTGATATCATCAGGTGACCATTAAATGAACTTTGAGATTTTCCATTGCGAACAGTAGCCGGTAGGTACGATAAGCATGGGAGCAAATATCTGTTTGAATCTGGCTACGGCTCGATTCCTACATTCATTTGTTTTCTTATCTGCCGGCTCTTGTTCACAATCCTC
>JADLGS010000057.1 GCA_020849205.1 Candidatus Falkowiibacteriota bacterium
CCGACAAACAAAATAAAATTTTTGGGATCAGGGAGGTAGAGTTGTTCGTGAAACAAAATGCGTCCCGCGGTACTCATCCCTGATCCGGCGATGATAATTTTTGGTCCGCGTTTTTGATTTAATGCTTTTGATCCTTTGGTAGATTCGACAAATTCAAGTCCGGGAAAGTTAAAGATATCATCGCCTTTGTCGGTAAATCCATGTACGCGTGTATTAAAATATATTTTGTTGCGCAAATATTTTCGATACACTTTCGTCATTTTTGTGGCGAGTGGTGAATCAATGTAAATCGGGAGGCGAGGGATCTCGCGTTTTTCTACCATCTCGTTAATTTCATAAAGCAATACTTGCGTGCGTTCGATGGCAAATGATGGGATGAGGAGTGTTCCTTTTGCAATCACGCAATCAAGAATAGTTTTTTTGAGCATTTCTTTTCGCTCGATGGGCGATTCATGATTTCTATTGCCATACGCCGACTCCATGACCAAAATATCCGTTGATTCAATAGGGGAATGTTTTGGTAGGAGAGGTGCTGGATGGTTACCGAGATCACCTGTAAAGGTGATCACTTTTTTCTTCTTCCCTTCTTTGAGCGTAAAACGATACATCGCAGATCCAAGAATGTGACCAGCATTAAGTACTTCGACGCTGATGCGCGGAGAAACTTTGATAACTTGACCATAATCAACGCCTTTCATGAGACGTTGTGCGCTGTACACGTCTTCTTCTTTGAAGAGTGGAGGAAAACCTGATTCTTGGGATTCATGTAGGCTAATGTTTGCCGCATCAAGGAGCGCAAGTAGCATCATTTCTACGCCGGGTTTTGTTGCTATGATTTTACCTTTGAATCCTTCATTAACAAGGCGTGGAATGCGCCCACAGTGATCTTGATGTGAATGAGTCACAAAGACATGAGAAATTTCTTTTGGATCAAAACCCCATGCGTCAGAATTCAGAAATTCAAGTTCTGAACTTCCTTGAAAAAGTCCACAATCAATCAAAACTTTATCTTGCCCTACTTGCAAAAGATAATTTGCGCCTGTGACGGTTTTTGCCCCGCCAAAAAAAGTGAGTTTCATATGTATAGTATACAGGAATTAGGTTGAGAGAGAAAAGGGTATGTTATAATATTGACATGTTAGTCCTCCAAGCACTCTACTTTTTTTTGCCGGCATATATGGCGCACGCGACTCCAACGGTCGTTCGTTTTTTATTGTCAAAAAAAGGGTTAGCACATACGACTACTTCGTGGAGCGTTGTACTTGGCGTTGCGATTGCGGTGCTTACGACCCTAGTGCAACGAGGATTGTCATTTATCCCATGGTTTGCGGGAGTTTCAATAATTGAGTATACGGTAGTACATGCTCTTACACTTGGCATAACTTTTGGCGTTGGTATAATGCTAGCAGATCTTTTGGTAATTATTTATAAACGCAAAAAAGGCATCATTGCCTCGATTCCATTACTTGAGCAAATCGTCTATGTTGCAGGGGGAATTTTGTCGTTATACTTAGTTTCTCCAGTCGCGCACATCGTTACGGACGTTACGTTTTATCATTTGATTTTGATAGTTATGTTCACGCCACTCATTCACACAGTCCTTACAATCGTTGCGTATATAACAAGGCTGAAAGTGCTACCAAATTAAGCACTACTTACTTCTTACTACTTACTACTTTTCCTTACTACTATGTCTCTTGAAACAAAATTATTATCTTTAGGAATGTCAGAAAAAGAAACGGCAGTGTATCTTGCTATGTTGTATTTAGGATCAGCGACCGCACAAGACATCGCGCTGCGCTCAGGCGTGAATCGCGCCACAACATATGTAATGCTTGATGCTTTAATTAACAAAGGCGTTGCGTCACAAGTTGTACGTGATCAAAAAACTGTTTTTACTGCCGAAGATCCACTGCAATTATTGCGCGTTCTTGAATCCAAGAAGGCGGATATCGAAGAAGCGATGGGTAATGCTCGTTTGGTAATTCCTCAACTTCAAGAACTCTACCAACTCAATAAAACTAAGGTGAATGTGCGCTTGATCGAAGGTAAGGAGTCAATCAAAATTATTCAAAACGATATCGCGCGATGCAAGAGCAAGGCGTTTGATAATTTGTTGCACTGGAACTATGAAGAATCGCAAGCGCCTGTGCAAGAAGATGATCGTCGTGAAATTTTTAACGAAAAGAAATTTAAAATTCGATCGTTGTATACCTATGACGCAAACAAGCCGATTCCTCACATGCCTTTTTTTAAAGGGGAGGAGCGTCGCATGATTCCACAAGGACAGTATCCGGTTTTTGCCGAAATTATTTTGTATGATAATAAAATTGCGATGCTTAATAACACCGATAAAGTATTTGGTGTAATCATTGAAGATCAAATGTTGCACGATACTTTCAAGACGATGTTTAATCTCTCGTGGGAAGCAGCAGAGAAATTTAGTCTCAAGAAGTAAGCACAGATGCACGGGTTCACGGATTCATGGAAACACCACGACAGTTGCGACCGCCGTGGTGTTTTTGTTTCAATACACATAACAGTGAATCCGCGTATCCGTGCATCGCATGTAATCATGCATATTAAAAAAAGCCCCCCGGTCGCCTTGGTCGCGCCGGGGATCAATGGACTGTGAGTCCATATTGGAGGGTAGAATTAAGATCGCTTGTGAGGCGAAACTTAATGGTTTTGGGGTAGAGTTTTAAATAAGGAACAATAACAGTATTCACGAGACGCCATAGTCCCGAAATACCCTACCCCGGTTGGCGGAAACAACGTTTACCAAGAATATCAATACGAAAGCAAAAAGGAGTTGTTTGCGGGACGTCAATTAACAGCCGCCGCGTCCGCCGAGCAATTGCATGGCATCCTCCTTTTATCCGTGTTCTTTGCGAACGAGTTGTGAGTTACGGTAGTGCATTTACTACCTCCAATCCACCAATCTTATCACAGCAATTCATCATGTGTACAGTGTAATGTGTACTGTGTATAGTGTCCTATGTTATAATAATCCCATGGATAAAAAGATATTTTTTACCAATCTTGATGATCTCAAGGAAAATCTTGAGTTAACGGAAGGAAGTTCAAAGGCTCCTGTTCGCCACACTCAAGAATGGTTTACACAAGATTTTGAAGGTCAATTAACAATTGACGTTTTTCAGACTGACAAAGATATTGTTGTTCAATCAACAATCGCTGGCGTTGAACCAGAGGATCTTGAAATCTTTTTGCATGACGACATGTTAACGATTCGTGGACGACGTCAGCAAACCAAAGAACAAAAATCAGCAGATTATTTTTACAAAGAATGTTATTGGGGAGGATTTTCGCGATCAATTATTTTACCGGTTGACGTAAATCCAGAGGCAATCGATGCTACAATCAAGAACGGCCTCCTTACAATCCGTTTGCCAAAACTTGAGCGAACAAAAACAGTTAATATTAAAGTTAAAAAGCATTAAAGATTTCGTATGCTCTTTTGGAAGCGCGATGAAGCACAACAAGCAACAAAAAGGGCGGTGATTACCACTGTCTTTTTTATGATTTTAGGCTTTGCTTTGCTTTTAATTACTCCTGTCGCTGCTTTTAATTATGTGTATGCAGATAAAGTGTTTCCAGGGGTGAGTGTGAATGGCATTAAAGTTGGCGGAATGACAGCGCATGAACTTTCAAACCTCATCGAATCTAAAATTAATCATCTTAACGAGCAGGGATTTGTGTTTAGCGCGGCTGGTAAATCAATTACGCTCACGCCTTCAACAATTGCGCTCAACGATCCAGATTTAACCTATGATATTGTAACGTTTAACACAAACGCGCTTGTTGAGAATGCATATGGACACGGAAGAACGGGTTCGTTGATGACGCGGGTGCTTGATCAAGCGCAGGGTTTGTTTGGCGAAGTTAATGTTCCCGTGATTGCGCAAGTAAACAAAGGACAGCTTCGCAAGGCGCTCGAAGAAAATTTTTCTGAACTTGAAAATGAAGGACATAATTCAAACATAGAATTTAACGGCGCAGAAATAATATTTACGCCAGAAAAACCGGGAAGCAATTTGGACTATGATTACGCAATCACTGTTTTTGAGAATTCTCTTAATCTCGAAGAAAATCAACCAATTTCGATTCCTCTCAGAGAGTTTGTACCTCAAATTTCTCAAGCAATCGCCTCAACACATCAAGCTCTTGTAATGGATGTTGTTAAAGATGGTAAAGCTGTTGTCATCACGTATGATCGCTATGAGTGGAAATTGCCGGTAGAAAAATATCGAGAAATGCTTGAATTTTATATGAATGAAGAGGGTTTTGTCTCACTTCGTTTTAACAAAGATGAACTTTTGTTGTTTGTCGAAACTATCGCAAAAGAAGTGTATCAAGAGCCAAAAGATGCTGTTTTGAAATTTAATGATGAAAAGACTGTTGTTACGGAGTTTGTTCCACAACAACCGGGTCAATCAATGAACAAAGAGGTGACGATGCAAGATATTTCTGACGCCGTTTTTGTACGCAAAGACTACAAAGCAAAAGCAACGGTAAGCACCGATGAAGCTGCGGTTGGCGTTGGTGATCTCAACGAACTTGGAATTAAAGATCTGCTCGCGACTGGAACATCAGACTACTCGGGTTCACCAACAAATCGTCGTCACAATATCGCTGTAGGCGCTCGTGCGTTTAATGGGGTCTTGCTTGCACCGGGTGAAGAATTTTCTGCGCTCAAGTATGTTGGTGAAGTTGATGAAAAGTCTGGATATAAGCCAGAACTTGTGATTAAAGGTAACAAAACTGAGCCAGAGTATGGCGGTGGTTTGTGTCAGGTGAGTAGTACTATGTTTCGCGCTGCGCTTCGCGCTGGTCTTGATATCACGGCGCGCAGAAATCACTCATATACAGTTCGTTACTATTCTCCAATCGGTACCGACGCGACAATTTATTCACCAGCACCAGACTTTAAGTTTCTTAATGACACGCAGCATCATATTTTGATTCACACCATCAACGACGCCAAGAATTCAAAGTTGTACTTTGAGATTTGGGGAACTGATGACGGTAGAACAACTGAACTTACGGAACCTGTTACCTATGATTGGGTTCAAGCGCCACCGACAAAGATTATCGAAACCCTTGATTTAAAACCTGGTGAAAAGAAATGTACTGAAGTCGCGCATTCGGGCGTTAAAGCGTATTTTGATCGAATCATAACCCTTGCTGACGGCACAAAAAACGAAGAAAGATTTCATTCTAATTATCGACCATGGCAGGCAGTGTGTTTGGTTGGTGTAGAAAAACTTTCAACCGAAACTCCAGCGACGCCAGAAGGTGAGGGGACAACACCCACAGATCCTACAACTCCAACGCCTCCACTCGC
>JADLGS010000058.1 GCA_020849205.1 Candidatus Falkowiibacteriota bacterium
TGTTTCACGCCCTGGCGCTCGCGAGCGCCGGGGCACGTGAAACATTTTATCCACAGTTTCCCTTGACTACCCCACCCGACATGCTAAGATAGACATATCCATCAAAGGATTTATTACTCAGTTCATAACTGTTACAATCAGTTGTGAAATCAGATCACATCTCTGATGAGTTGAACAAAACCAGGTTTCGCCACCTGGTTTTGTATTTATCTTTCTCTCCTATAACTAAAACAAATTGATTTACGCCTGCCTGCATCAGGCAGGCCTGCCTGACTTAGTTAGAAAATTGTTTCACGTGAAACAATTTATACATGGCAGGTAGGTGAAACATTTTGACAGGACTCAAAAAATACTATAAAATAAGCCTGTATGTATTATAAAATCTTTATATGTTATCAATTGGTATCGTTGGACTTCCAAATGTTGGAAAATCGACAATTTTTAATGCATTAACAAAGTCTAATGTAGATGCTTTAAATTATCCATTTTGTACAATTGAACCTAATACTGGGGTTGTTAAGGTTCCAGATCATAGATTAAATGAATTAGCAGCAAAGAACGTATCGGGAAAGATTATTTATGCTACTGTTGAATTTGTTGATATTGCGGGATTAGTACGCGGAGCGTCGCAAGGAGCTGGTCTTGGAAACAAGTTTTTATCTAATATTAGAGAGACTGATGCTATTTGTCATATTTTGCGACTCTTTGACGTACATGATATTATTCATGTAGAAGGCCGTGTTAATCCAAAAGAAGACCTTGAAATCATAAGACTTGAGCTAATATTAGCAGATACCGAACAAGTGATGAAAAAGCTTGAACCTTTAAACAAAATTGTTAAAAGCCCAAGCGCCCAAAAAGAAGATAAAGCGTTACATTCTGCGTTAACAAAAATCCTAGCAGTACTCTCAAACAACGAAATGGCAAACAAGGCAGAGCTTGATGAAGAAGAGGAGAAGATCATGAAAACTTTTTCTTTACTCACTCGCAAGCCTGAGCTTTTTGTTTTGAACGTTGATCAAAATCAAATTACAAAATCTAAAACTGAATTGATTGCGCAAGCTGGTATCGACGCAACGCCTGATCAAGTCGTAATTCTTTGCGCCTCACTTGAAAAAGAATTGGCAAACATGAACGATGCAGATGCAAAAGAATATTTGGAAACTCTAGGTATCCCCGAAAAAGGATTAGACGCGTTGATCAAAGCAGGATACAAAATCCTCAACTACAAAACTTTTATTACCTCAGGTGAAATCGAAACACGCGCATGGACAATTACTGATGGAGACACGGCGCCAGTCGCCGCAGGAAAAATTCACTCAGATTTTGAAAAAGGATTCATCCGCGCCGAAGTTGCAAACTGGAAAGACGTTGTTGACTTTGGGTGGGGAGGTTGTCGCGAAAAAGGGAAGTTAGGAATTGTTGGTAAAGATTATGTTGTAAAAGATGGAGATGTCATGGTTGTATTTCATAATTAGAAAAAGAGCTCCGCTGTGCGGAGCTCTTTTGTATTGTGTAACAATTTTACGCTACCATTTTTTGGTATATCAAATAAGTTGCGCTTGCGATGATATGTCCATAACGATCAGTAAATGCGCTGATGATAGCAGCCTGCTCTTCTTCGTCGCATTCACGTAAACTTATGTCTTTGTTTTCGATAAGAGTTAACAATTTTGAAGCGTACAATTTCTCAAGAAACCAAAACATTTCTTCAGGAGCAAAAAATGTTCGCCAGTAGAGTCTAAATGCATCAAGATTCGCTAATAGGTTTGGATCATAGCATTTATTATGTCCAAGATAACGAGATACTGCATTCCAACTAGCAATCATTTTTTCAACCATCAAGGGAAGCGATAACCCACCAAGTCCAATTTCGTCAGGATGAGTATCGGATTGCTCCTCATGAACAAAGTCGATAAGGATAAGCTCTTGAAAATAAGCCATAGCATTAAAGAATTGCAATGTAACTAATTCAACAGCTACATGCACACCCTCAGAAAGTCGCGCATCCACCGTGCCTTTCCCTTCGTCAATATATCCAGACCATTCAGGATGCCAAGGTACTTGCGGTGATTCAAGGTCGATGAACGATACGTCACGATCTTCGCACCACGCCCTAAAAACCAAAGAATCGATGTTTCGCAAAACTTCCTTTACAGGAAATGGCGTTATATCGACCGAAACCATTGGCTTGCGTGAAAGCGGAAACATGACAACATTTTCGCCGTATTTATTTTTTTGCTCTTCCTTTGTTTTGTGATATGAAAAAAGAATTGCGTGATGATTAAACATCTCCAAAGCATTTACAAAGGCGCTGTATGCTGCACGAAATTCGAGTTCGTTTTTCATAACTGCCTCGCTTGATAAAAGGTTCATGATAATTTTAGTCTACCGTGTTTTAGAGATATTTACAAATTAAAAAGGGCGAGGTAGTCCTCGCCCTAAATGTTAACCATCGCGTAACATACACATCATGCCATAAGTAATAGCGTGCGCACAAACCAATTTTTGCATTGTTGAGGTCATTTTCGGATTAAGATCTCCGCCAATGCCTTGCGAGATTTGCGCGAGAAGTGATGCTGGATCTACGCTGTCAGGGCTTTCACCACAGGAAAGCAGCATACCCTTGGTCATGTGTTTATTGTGAAACTTATCAGCACAATCCTTAACAA
>JADLGS010000059.1 GCA_020849205.1 Candidatus Falkowiibacteriota bacterium
ATCCAAACAAACTCGCAAAGAAGAGTATTTTTGAGCGTTTCAAGAAATCTGAAGAACGAACCATCATCGACACCGCAATGCAAAGCGCGCTGGAGGCGGTGAAGCAAAAGAAGATTTTACCTACACCAGAACTACAAGAAATTTGGGATAACATTGAGGCAAAAATTGAAAATGGGGATGCGAAAATTCACGAAATTGGAATTGGTGGTAGATCAAAAGATCAACTTATACATGAAATTAAAAATCTTGGAAATGAAATATCAAAAGATGCATTATTAATGATGGAGGTTATGGCACAAGGTGAGGACTTTAAGGCGTCAGAAAAAAATCAAAATCAAGTATTAAAAATTATAGAGCTCAGCGTTGAAGATCTTGGTTTTTCAGAGAAAGCATTCGCAGCAAAAGTATTTGAACGAGCTGTTGAGCTTGGTTTACAACTTTGCCCCGCAGAAATTGGTCCAGAGCTTAGAATTAAATACCAAAATCAAAAAGAGGGTGAGGATGTTTATGTTGGCATGATGCCAATAAGAATCGGATATGGCCAAGATGCCCTAGTGTTTAGCGTTGATCGTAGACACCAAAAATCTTTGCTTAGCATTGGCTATTTCAGTTTTGATTTTCGTTGGCACATGAATCATCGTGTAGTTTTTGTTATGCCTAATTAAAATTTTATGCACCACATCCCACCCAACCCCTTCACCGACCCATCCAAACTCGCAAAGAAGAGTATTTTTGAGCGTGCGGGTGATAAAGCGCGAAGTTTTATTGATGCTGCTTTTGATAGTGCCTTAGAGGCGGTGAAGAAGAAAGAAAAACAAAAGAAGATTTTGCCTACAGCTGAACTACAAGAGATTTGGGATAACATTGAGGCAAAGATTGAAAGTGGGGAGATAGAAGGAATTGAACTTACTATTGGTGGTAAGACAAAAGTTCAACTTGAAACAAGTTTTAAAGATAAGAAAATATACATAACTAGCCATGCTCAAGATATGTTAAACAGCAAGGACTTCGCTACTTCAGCAAAACCTGAACAATTAAACCTCGTAAAACTATCAGTCAAAGACTTAGGATTTCCAAATGGTGCGACTTACAAAGAAATATGCGACAAGGCAAACGAACTTGGTCTTGATTTATGCCCAGCAGAAGTTGGACCTCATTTAAGATTACAGGATGATACACAATCGATGGGTGATTATTATAACATTGCTATGAAGCCTATTTCAGATCGTGACGGTGGCCCGAACATCTTCCGTCTGTTTCAGGTTGGTGATGATCTCTGGCTGCACAGCGACCATGGTCGGCCTGATGTCAGGTATTATGCCGACGACCCGTTCGTTTTTGTTTCCCGCAAGTAACGGCGGTCACGACCGCCGTTATGAATAACTTTGAGATTTTTGTATCTTTTATTTTTAAAATTTGTTTTCCGACCCTTTGATTCTTTAACGCTTTGACCACGGCATTCGCGAATGCCGTGGTTGACCCTTTGGTTAAAATTGGAAAAGTGGTAATATGTGGAAATGAAAGAATTTGAAGGAATTATAGGGCATGAAAATCATGTCAGGTATCTACAAAACCTAACGCAAAAGGAGGTCGTCCCTCACGCTTTTTTGTTTGTCGGGTCTCGTGGTGTTGGCAAAACGACGTTGGTGCAAGCATTTATTAACTCGTTAATTTCTGGAAAAGGAAGCGTTGATTTGGAATCTCAAACGTCCAAGAATTTTTTTGATATCGCGTATGTTGATCTTGCGGAAGATAAAAAAGAAATAAGCGTAACTCAAATCCGCGAGTTGCTTGAAAAGTTAACTTTGACAAGCGCGCAGGGTGGTCACAAGTTTGCTGTCGTAATGAACGCGCAGGCGCTCAACGCATCAGCATCAAACGCTTTATTGAAATTTCTCGAAGAACCGCCTGCGCACACACACCTCCTGTTGCTCGCGACGAGCAAGGATCACATGCTCCCAACAATTATTTCGCGGTGCGTGACTCTTACGCTTCTACCAGTGGCGCGCAACGTTTTGGAAGAGCAGTTGAGGACACGGTTTCCGGAGAGCGCGCCACAAACGATCACGCAATGCGTGCTTTTGGCGCAAGGACTTCCTGGAAACGCGATTTCGTATCTGCGGGATCCTTCGCGTGTTAGTGAAATTGAAGTATTGGCGCGTGATTTGACGCGAGCGCTTCTTGGCGCGGCGCACGAACAAAGCGCTTACATCGCAAGCATCATTGATGAGTCGTCGTGGACGCATGTCGCGACTCTTGTCGCGCTTGATCTTTTGGCATACGCCTCTCATGCGCGAGAAAATTTGTTGTTACCAAATCTTGGGGATATGTATGAAAAAATTACTTCACAGCGCAAAAACATCGCCGTATGGTGTCAAGGAGTCATAGAATATGATAAAATACATGCGTACTCAGGAAACAAGCAATTATTTTTAGAAAACTTATTTTTTAATCTATGAAGCAACAGTACTACAAAGGTCTTTTTGTCCTTTTGGGTGGAGTACTCGTATTAACGGGATGTTTACCGCAACTTGGTTCATCGGGATCAAAAAGTTACGGCGCGACTGATGGCGGTGTCTACAAAAGCATCGACGGTGGCGTGACGTGGAAGCAAGTAGTCGATGTAAACGCTACCAAGGGTCAAGTAAAGCAATTCGTAAACGAAGATGTGCGCCCGATTGTTTTGGATCCACAAGATCATGAAGCGATTTTTGCGGGAACAAACGCGATTGGTCTGATTTCATCGGTAGATGGCGCTAACAGTTGGACGCTTGATAAATTTATCAAAAATACACGCGTCGTTTCTGTGGCGATTGACTACAAAGATCGTTGTAAGTGGGTGGTGGCGCAAGCAACCAAAATTTCACGCACACTTGATTGTGGTCGTGGATGGCGTGACATGCTTACTGAAACTCGTACGGGTTATGGCTTTCGTGTAGTGCTCACTGATCACTTTAATCGTAATGTGTTGTATGCGGCAAACACCAAAGAAGTTTTGAAGTCGCTTGATTATGGTGAAACATGGCAAACCATGGAACGATTCAACTCTGAGATTACGGATCTTGTGATGGATGCCAAAGATTCACGTAAATTGTACGTAGGATTTTTTGGTGGAGGAATGTCAAAGACTGTTGATGGAGGATTATCGTGGGAAGATATGAGTGAAGGATTATCTGAGTTTAATGGCGGCAAGCAGGTCAAAAAAATTACACAATCGCTTTCTGCTGACAACACGTTTTACCTCGTGACAAAACATGGACTACTTCGTACTACTGATGGTGGCGTGACATACACTGCTTTGCCATTATTGACTCCTGCTGGCGCCGTTGAAATCTGGTCGTTTGCTGTGCATCCTACGGATGATAATGTGATGTGGTATGGCACTGACACTACTTTATACAAATCAATTGATAACGGTAAGACATGGAAGACTACAAAGCTTCCGACAACCCGCCGTCCAACATGGTTGACTGTGGACTTTAAGGATGGTAATGTTTTGTACCTAGGGACACGACGTCCAGAATAATTACGTAATTTTATGGCACGAAATTTATATATCGACAAATTTAAAACAGATTTTGATAATGCGCTTGCGCACGCGAAGTCTGATGTTGCGGGAATTCGTACGGGTAGAGCAAATACCAAGATTCTTGAAGATGTGATGGTAGAAGCATATGGTGCTCTCCAACCAATCAAGAACTTGGCAAATCTTTCTATCCCAGAAAACACTGCTATTGGAATTGACCCATGGGACAAGTCTTTGATGAAGGCTATTGAAAAAGCAATTATCGATGCCAATCTTGGTTTGGCGGTGGTGAACACAGGAGCTAAGCTTCTCGCGAAAGTTCCATTGCTCACAGAAGAAACGCGCAAAGACATGGTGAAGCTTTTGGGTAGAAAAATTGAAGACGCGCGTATTAGCGTTCGTAAGTTGCGCGATACCGTCAAAGACGCAATCACTTCGGCAGAAAAATCAAAGGAAATTACGGAAGACGATAAGTTTGCGTATCTCGCGGGTCTTGATGAGTTTATTGATGAACAAAATGAAATACTTGAAAAGATGCGTGACGACAAAGAAAAAGAGTTGATGACGATTTAGGGAGTAGGAAAAAGGGAAAGGGAAGGTAAAACACGTCATTCTGAGCGAATGAAATGAGTCGAAGAATCTGCGTACAAATAGATCCTTCGACGCACTACGTTTACTTAGGATGACGTTATTTGTTTTATTAAAGCTAGTTATCTTTTAATTTTCTGAATCTTGTGCTACACTTATACTAGATTACGAGAAGGGATTGGCCTCCCAGGTGTACTACAATTTATGAGTGTTTGGAAGCATATGCTGTCCAAAAAGTTGAGTGGAACCGTCCATCCCCAGGACCTCAACAAATCTAAATTTTGGGGATTTTTTTATTTATCACTATGGACAACAACAAAAAATCCATGGAAACAATCGTGAACCTTTGTAAGGGACGCGGTTTCGTGTACCCCGGTTCAGAAATTTACGGTGGCCTTGCTAATACGTGGGACTACGGACCACTTGGCTCACAAATGAAAATGAATCTCAAAGCGGAGTGGTGGAAATTTTTTGTGCAAAAGCGTCCCGACATGGTGGGCCTTGATTCAGCGATTTTCATGAATCCAAAGGTGTGGGAAGCGTCAGGACATGTTGCAAACTTTTCTGATCCACTTGTTGATTGTAAATCATGTAAATCGCGCCATCGTGCCGATCACATTATTGAAGCGCAAGCCGATATTGATGTGGAAGGAAAGACTACGCAAGAGATTGATGAAATTATTGCAAGTAAAGGAGTGAAGTGTCCAAAGTGTGGAGAAAAGAATTTCACGCCAGTGCGCAAATTTAATTTACTCTTTGAAACGCTTCTTGGTGTTATTGAAGGCGACAAGAGTTCAATCTATCTTCGCGGAGAAACTGCTCAGGGAATTTTTGTGAATTTCAAAAATATTTTACAATCATCTCGCAAGAAACTTCCATTTGGTGTGTGTCAGATTGGTAAAGCTTTTCGAAACGAAATTACGCCAGGAAACTTTACGTTCCGTACGCTAGAATTTGAACAAGCTGAAATTGAATACTTCTTTAATCCCGCAAAGCAGGATTGGGAGAAATTGTTTGACGAGCTTTTGGGAAGCATGAAAGAATTTTTGACCACACGTCTTGGGCTCAAAGATGAAAATTTGCGAGAGCTTGAGCATGCCAAGGAAAAGTTGTCTCATTACTCAAAGAAAACTGTTGATTTTGAATTCAACTATCCTTTTGGTTTCAAAGAATTAACAGGATGCGCATACCGCACCGACTTTGACCTCGCAACGCACTCAAAAGCAAGCGGACAAGACTTAACTTACTACGAACAAGAAGCAAACGAACACGTGGCGCCACACGTGATTGAACCATCATTTGGTGTGGACCGCATGATTTTGGCAACCATCGTTGATGCATATGACGAAGAAGGCGAAGGCGAAGAAAAGCGCACCGTGCTTCGATTCAACAAATACATGGCGCCATATCAAGTTGCTGTGTTACCACTCTCAAAGAAAGATGAACTGTCAGTTGTTGCACAGCCAATTTTTAACACGCTACTTGATTCTTTCCGCGTTGACTACGATGAGACGCAATCAATTGGAAAGCGCTACCGTCGCCAAGATGAAATTGGAACACTCTATTGTATCACCGTTGATTTTGATTCAATTAATGACCACATGGTAACCGTGCGCGAGCGTGACTCGATGAAACAAGAAAGAGTTCCTATCGCAGAACTTGTGTCATATCTAGGTAAGCTTCTAGCATAAGATATGCTTAAACTTCATACACTCCAAAACGGACTGCGCGTAGTGTTGGTGCCACTCAAAGAATCAAATTCAGTAACTATTCTCAAAGGATACGCTGTAGGTTCAAGAAATGAAACTCCTGCAAATGCAGGCGCCTCTCATTTTATTGAACACATGATGTTTAAGGGTGCCAAAAAATACAAAACCGCCAAAGAGATTTCAAAAGCGCTTGATGCACTCGGCGCAGGATACAATGCCTATACCGCCAAAGATCACACTGCTTTTTATGTTAAAGTAGCAAGTGTTCATTTCAAAAAAGCAGCAGATATATTTTTTGACATGTTGTATCATGCTCATTTTAATCAAGAAGATTTTGAGCGCGAACGAGGAGTAATTTTGCAAGAGATAAAAATGTATGAGGATAATCCATCAAGTTATGTTGATACTGTTTTTGAAGAAGCATGCTTTGCAAATACATCACTCGCCAAAGATATAATCGGAACTACAGAAAGTATCAAAAAGATGACGCAACAAGATCTTGTGTCGCACATGGAGCGTCACTACAACGACAAGCACAGTGTTTTGGTAATTGCAGGAAAATACCCTAGCAACATTCTCACACTTCTCAAAAAGTGGGTGCCAAAGTCTCAGACCTGGAAATCACACGAACCATATCAAGTTGAATTACAAGATATCAAAGGACCACGTGTGGCGCATTTCAAAAAGAAAGTGGAGCAAGTGCCACTTGGCCTTGGGTTTCGTGGCGTTGGTTACAATCACAAAGATTCTCATATCTATAATCTTATCTGTACCTATCTTGGTGGTGGTATGAGTTCTGAATTGTTTCATGAACTCCGCGAGAAAAAGGGGTTGTGTTACTATGTTTCAATGCATCCATCGCTGTACAAAGATACCGGTTCAGTTTTGATTACTGCTGGCGTCAACAAGACACAGGTACAAGATAGCGTGCGAGTTATTGTGGATGTCATCAGAACTTTTGTAAAAAATGGAATTACCAAGCAGGCACTTGAAGAAACCAAGAGTCAGATGATTGGACGCTATCTATTGGCATTGGAAAATAATGAAGTACATGCTGAATCCTATATGAAACGTATCTTGGTAGGTGGTGAAATTCTTACTCCACAGCAACGAATTAAGCGGATTACAAAGATTACGAGAGGTGATATACTACGGGTATCGCGACAGCTCTTCAAGAAATCAAATGCAATCCTTGCATTGGTTGATGAAAAGATTAATGAATCGCAACTTCTTAAGGAATTACAACGACTTCCATGAAACAACTTGTCATCGCAAATTGGAAAATGATGCAAAATCTTGATGGACTTGAAGCCTGCTTAAATAAAGCAAAGGTAGATGGTTTGCGTACTTTGATTGTAGCGCCTTCGTATCCACACATTCCTTTGGTTTTAGGTTTTGGAGTACATGTGGCGTCGCAAGACATGAGTAGACACGAAACAGGTGCATATACAGGTGATGTAAGTGCGCAACAATTAACAGAACTTGGAGTTGAATATGTGATTCTTGGACACAGCGAGCGACGCATCTACAAACACGAAACAGATGAGCATGTAGCGCTCAAAGTTAAGATGACAATAGCGCACGATATGATTCCTGTGATTTGTATCGGAGAAGATGCAGAGCAACACAAAAAGAAACAAACTACCAAAGTAATTCTTGCGCAATTAGCAAAAGCACTAAAAGGTGTCAAAAAAACATCCGAATTAGTAATTGCCTATGAACCTATCTGGGCGATTAGTGGGTTTCAAAAGTCAAAAAAGAAAGTATCTGCTTCAGTTCATGATATTTACACTACACATTCACATATCTACCTATGGCTCTTGGATCATGGGTTTAAAAATGCTAAGGTAGTGTATGGAGGTAGCGTTACCCCTCAAAACGCCTCAGAAATACTGAGCTTAACCTATGTTGATGGAGTTCTTGTGGGTTCAGCGAGTCTTGATGCAAAGTCGTTAAACAGCATATTATTAGCATAAGTATTAGCCTATGTTCAACATTATTCCATTCATCATAATCATTGCATCACTCTTCGTGATCCTGATTATAATTCTTCGTAAGTTTCCACAACTTGCTCGTATTGATACGACAAGCTCTATTTCTGCACTCGCGTCGCGCACCAAAAACAAAATATTGGGTGAACGTTTGCTTCGCAAAACAGATAAGCTCACTTCATGGTTCAAAGAGATGAGTGGTAAGATGAGTGAGGCGATGAAAGAAAAAGTGGAAGAAGTGAACGTTGCACTTGAGGAAAAGAAAGAAGAGATTGAACGAGAGCAACTCAAGGAAATGTTGGTTACGCAAGAAGATGAAGAAAAGAAAGAAGAAATTATTGAAGAACAACTCGAACAAGCGCAAGAATTGTCTGATGATAACTTTGAAAAAGCTGAACAAAAATATATTGATATTCTCACAGCCGATCCAAAGAATGTGGATGCGTACATGGGACTTGGATCGTTGTATGTTGATAATGGTAAATTTGCAGAAGCATCACAAACATTTAGCTATGCAGCAAAACTAGCACCGCAATCAGCTGAGCCAGAGTTTGCGCTCGCAGATCTCTTTGAGAAACAGGCGCAACATGATCAAGCATTGGCGCATGCGCAAAAGGCGGTATCCTTAGAACAAAATCCACGCTTCATTACGCAACTCATCGAAATCGCAATCGTCGCTGGCAACAAACAAGTTGCAGCCGATGCAATTGCATTACTAGAAGAAGTAAACCCAGAGAACGGAGCTATTGAGGAGTATAAGGAACAGGTGAGTAGTTAATCACGCTACGCTGGTTAATCGGGGTTAATCTCACAAGGAAGAAGCTTTGCTTCTTCCTTTGTTGTTATGCACAGGGGGAATACTTACTTCAATTGCCCAATAGAATCAGGGCTTGACAGGATTTATGGGTGTGGTATATTGTGTATATATTACACTAAGTAAAAAAACATATGGCAACAAACTATAAAAAATATGAACACGCAGTTATTGCCACTGATATAGTAGTGCTGGCAATTATCAAACAACAACTCAATGTCTTATTGATTCAGATGAACAAGGAGCCATATAAGGGCATGTGGGCTGCGCCGGGAGGAATTGTGAGAGGAAATGAATCACTCGATGACGCTGCAAATCGCGTATTATTGGAAAAGGCAGGGATTGATAATGTTTATCAAGAACAACTTTCTGCCTTTGGAGAGGTTGATCGAGATCCATTTGGACGCGTAGTGAGTGTTGCGTACTTAGGGCTTATTGCTCATATCCCGACAACGACAACAACTGCAGAACATAAGAACATTGAATGGTATCCCATTAAAAATCTTCCTGCGTTAGCCTATGATCATAGTGCCATCATCAAATCAGCTGTACTACGACTAAAAGA
>JADLGS010000060.1 GCA_020849205.1 Candidatus Falkowiibacteriota bacterium
ACTTGTCCTTCGTCGGGACGTTGAGAGTGGTGAGGGTAGGTGATGGAATCAATAATTTCCTCATCACATTGTAACGCTACCATATCGCCGCTATTATTAAGCTTTGAAGATGAAAGCGTGTGCACAAAGTACGATTGGGACGCAATGTTGCCCGCAAGTGTTGCTATTTTGCCAACGGAATCGTGTAGTTCGACGCGCTCTAAGCTTATCGCGTTGTCACTCTTGTTAAATAATTCAATCCATTCTTTGTCGCCATCAACAGGATCTATCATAATTTCGCTGATTATGAGTTCACGTACCAAAAAGCACGCGTCTTCTAGTTGGTTACCTACATCCTGTTGTGAGGAAGTATCATTATTTTGATTTTGCGAGTCTTGCGTTTGTTCATCGATTGAGTTTTCTGGTGGTGCGCTATTCCAAGCGCCAAGCGAGTCATCTTGAGTTCGCGCAGTCCACGTCGTTAAATCTTGCGAACGTTCGCATGATGCATTGGTAACTGCGCAGTAGGCAACAAGCTCTACAACTTCACCTTGCGCGTCCTTGAGTCCAATTTCCTCGCCATCTTCTTTGAGCGAACTCCATGCGCTATCAAAGATAATTCCCGTAAAATCTTGATGCTGTTCGATGAATTTTTCTGGCACTTGCGTGATAACCGCGAATTGGTGGGGTTGTATGAGTGGTGAAGTTGGAGCTGTGATTGAGTGGTTAGTTGAGTCTTCGTAGAATTTCCACTCAGTCATATCGATTACTTCATCAGTAGTGTTAAATACCTCAATCCATTCATAACCTGACGAAGCGTGCGCCCCTACCTCTGTAATCACGATAGTAGGTTGCGTGGCTTGTACGATGAGGAGTGGTGGAAGTGCGATAGTCACGAGAAGAATTGATGCGATGATTTTGGTAAAAGTTATTTTCATATGCGTTGCTTACACGTTTAGGATATAAATTTTTTGCAACGACTTACAAGAGATTTTTTGTTGTTAGTGTGTTTGAAATAACAAGATTAACTTTTCCACAAAAATATACTTTTACTGCGAAATTATTCACAAAAAAAGTGTCAAAAAACATCTGACACGGTTATGCACATTACCTCGTAGTTTCTATGAATGTATTGACAATGTCACTACATATGTTATACTCTTTATATAATAATAAATCCTATGACAACGATCCAAATTCGAATCCATGAAAACGACAAAAAGCAGGTAAAAAAAATCCTTGACGCAATTGGCTTAGACATGAGCTCTGCGATTAAGTTGTATTTCAAGCAAATTCAAAAATACAAAGGCATCCCGTACTTACTTACAGAAAATAATCTGACGCTAGAACAAGAACAGGAAATTTTATCTTCATGGCGCGAGGCTAAGCATTCAAAGAATCTTTCAAGCGCGATGAATGCAAATCAGCTTAAAAAGTATTTGAAGGGATTATGATGTTTAAGACCCACAAAAACTTTGATAAACAATTTACAAAACTACCGCCAAAGATCAAAAGAATAGCGCAGGCAAAAATTGAGCTTTTTACCATCAACCCCAAAGATCCAATGCTTCGTGATCATCCACTTTCAGGTAATTTGACCGGATTAAGGGCATTTTCTGTGACAGGTGATGTTCGTGTAGTGTATGAATTATATAAAAATGAGCTTGTAGTATTATTTATTGCCATTGGCACACATAATCAATTGTACAAATAATTGTCTTTTTCCCTTGCTTGGATGGGGGATATGTGTTTTAATAGTTGTATTAGAAATTTATTTACTACCATGTCAAAATCACGCGAAGAGCTCTTGGCTCGTAAACACGAAATCCTTGCTTTCCTTGCAAAGCATTACCAAAAAGATCCTTCAAAGCTCGAAAATTTTACTACAAAATATCCAGATTTTAGCGAAAGCGATATCGCAACAGACCCATCTTCTGAAGCAAATGAGGTTGCTGAATACGAAACTTCACTTGAAATTGAACATGCTTTGGAACAAGAATTAGCTGAAATCGAGGCTGCGCTTGAGGCGTAAGCATTGACGTAGGGGGTAGTTACTGCTACCGTACTAGTATATATAACACTATGGCACGATCACGTGAAAAAGAACTTTTGGAGCTCCAAGAAGAGCTTGTAAAAGAAAAAGAGAAACTTCAAAAGTCCCTCGAGCATGCAGCGCAGGGTCGTGTTGAAATGCAAGAATACAACGAAAACAACGACGTGATGTCAAAAAATGACGAAAGCGCCGGTGAATTATCAGAAATCATTGCTGACAAAGAGATCTTAGCGACACTTGAAAAACAAATGAAAGACATTGATCAAGCTCTCGCGCTCATGAAAAAAGGTGGGTATGGAGTCTGTAAGTACTGCGGTAAAGACATTCCTCTTGCGCGTCTTAAAGTGCGCCCTGTGTCTACCTCATGCGTTGATTGTAAGTCACAGTTCACAAACTAGATAAGAGATGTGCTATAATAAGACTATCAAACGATAGTCTTATTTGTTTATGAAAGAACCAATCCACAAAAACTTTTTTATGGTACTCCTGAGCGGTTTTGTGTTTTTTGTTGTTGAATTTTTTATCAAAAACGCCATGGTTGCCGCCGCCGCAAAAGACACTGGGGCGTTTGCGCAGCTTCGTTTTGTACCCAACGAAGCAATGGCATTTTCAATTCCTGTGCATAACCTTATTATAGTTGCATTGGCACTTATTATGATCTTGTGGCTCTTGCAGTATTTCGCCGTGTGTTGTAGAGATGGTTTGTATGGACATGTGTGGGCGCTTAATGGAATAATCTGGGGCGCGTTTAGTAATGTGTATGATCGAATTTCACGCGGATTTGTTGTCGATTATGTAGATGTGGGTCTATGGCCGGTCTTTAATCTCGCGGATGTTGCGATTGTCGTGGGTGTCATTGCGTTGTTAGTGGTAATCTCAAAACAAGAATCAAAAAATCAACTCCAAACGCTTTCAGCGTAGCGATTGTGGAAAAAGATTGTCAAAAAATTTTAACAAAATAAATCACTCAATTCTCTTGTGGAGTTGGGTGATTTTTTGTTTACTTACTGTAATACATTCATTGCAGAGTATTAAGTAGTAAGCAATAAGAAGTAAGTATGGGAACAAAAACATACAAAGATGTAATAGCATGGCAAAAATCATTTGTACTCGCGACAAGCATCTATGCCATCACGCAGAACTTTCCAAAGCATGAATTATATGGAATTACGTCACAGATACGAAGATCTGTAGTTTCGATTGGTTCTAATATTGTGGAAGGGTATGCGCGTAAGGGTTTAAAAGAATCATTGGCATTTTATCGAATTGCTTACGCCTCGCTTGAAGAATCAAAGTTTCAGTTGCAATTAGCATATGAACTAAATTATCTAAATTATAATGACTACAAAAGAATACGTAGCGAATCAGATGAATGTGGAAGGGTGCTTAATGGTTGGATCGCGGGTCATAGCAAAATTCACTAACTACTTTCTACTAACTACTTACTACTTACTTCTAACTACTAATCACTAACTATGTCAAACAAAAAAGCTTACCAAGAATTTAGTATTATCGATGAGTTCGCGAGTGATGAAGAGTCGGCGGTGGTTTCAAAAAAGATTACAAAAATCAAAACTATAGAGCTCGTGGGACTTGATGGCGTTGCTGTTGACGTTGAGGTGCATATGACACGAGGTCGTTGCCGATTTTCAATCATTGGACTTCCTGACACTGCGCTTCAAGACGCCATGTATCGAGTGAGTACGGCGCTCAAAACTACGAGTTATGGCTTTGATTTTAACAAAAATATTACCGTAAATCTCGCGCCAGCTGATCTTGCAAAAGATGGTCCTAGTTATGACATGCCAATCGCTATCGGCGTACTCTTGGCGCAGCAGAAACGCGAACTGCTCCTGGATGACACCGCTTTTGTTGGTGAATTGTCCCTTGATGGTAACTTCCGACCTGTTCGCGGAATACTTGCGCTTGTAGATTGCGCTCGCGCGCTTGGCTTTAGGCGAATTTTTATTCCTGCGACGCAAACTGTTGATGTACGCATCATCGATGGTATTGAAATATATGGTGTACAAACAATTTCTCAGCTCTACCAATTTCTCATAGGTGAGTGTGAGTTAACTCCACTCATACCGCAACCCATTATCGTAAGCGCGACATCAGATGATGCGTATGATCTTGCGTATATCAAGGGTCAGGAACAGGCCCAGCGCGCGCTCGAAGGTGCGATTGCTGGTGGTCACAACATTTTATTTGCGGGGCCGCCGGGATCGGGTAAGACGTTACTAGCAAAGACTGCCATGAGCCTCATGCCAACGATCCAACACGCGCATGCGCTTGAGATCGCAAAGATTCACTCACTCGTTTCAACCTATGAATCAAGCGCGTCGCGCGTGTTCACGCGACCATTTCGAAGTCCTCATCACAGTTCTTCGCAAGCTTCGCTTATTGGTGGTGGTCGCGTGCCGCGGCCCGGCGAAGTTTCGCTTGCTCATCGTGGGATTTTGTTTTTGGATGAACTTCCTGAGTTTTCTCGCGCGCTTCTTGAGGCGCTACGCCAACCACTTGAAGACGGAGTTGTTACTATCGCGCGTGTCGCCTCAACCATCAAATTTCCATGTCGCGCGCTTGTTATTGGGGCATACAATCCGTGTCCATGCGGGTATTATGGCGATGGAGTAAAGTCGTGTTCGTGCACTGACTATGTACGCGCTCGCTACATGAGTAAATTGTCAGGACCGCTACTTGATCGTTTTGATATTCATTTACGCGTTCCACGGATGTCGTACGACGAAATGCGTGATGCGCAGGGAAGGGGCGAGAGCTCAGCTGTTGTGCGAGCGCGCATCGAAGTAGCGCGTGATATTGCGCGTCAACGATTGAGCAAATATGGCATCACAACAAACGCCGAGATGGATGCTCGTTGCATCAAAGAGTTTTGCGCGCTTGACGAGCAAACACAATCCCTCATGTCGCAAGCAGCGTCGCGCTATGTACTATCAGGACGCGCAATTTCACGTATACAAAAAATCGCTCGCACTATTGCCGACTTGGCTGGTAGTGAAGCGATTCTTGCTGATCATGTTTTAGAGGCGTTACGCTACAAGGTTTCAAGCTAGTACTTGAATTTTTGATAATCAATCCATCCAGATCCATCAAAAGCGTAGGTAGATTCTTTGTCGCTAGCGCCAATCGTTGTGGTGATAGAAAAATCTCGATTATTGATGTAGTTAATGGTCGCGATTTTTTGAGCATCAAAGAGTTTTGTTGTCGTCGTTTTAAATTCGGTGATTTTTGCCCCTGCGTTTTCAAATTCATAGACGATATTCCAAGGACCGTCTTGCGTGATTTCGCCTTGTGGTTTTAGGTTTACGGTAAGAGTTGGCGAAAGAGCTACACTCGCAAGAACAACGCACTGATTAAGATCATCTTTATCTTCAAAGCATTTTTGATCAACGATTACATCATGTAGGCTCACGTAGTCTGGTACTGGAATTTCGATAACTTTATCAACTTGAGTTGTGATGTCTGGTTGAGGTGAGGTGAGTGTGTACACCACTTGTTCAAGTGCCGTGAGTTTTTGTGCCAAAAGTTTGTTTTCGCTGCGGAGAAGTTCAATTTCTTGTGTAGTAGTTATCATGGGCATGCGACTAATCGCGCCAAGTTTTGCGTGAAGCGTTGAGCCATACACCCATCCATACAAAAAGATCGCGCATGCAATAATGAGCGTAAAAATAATGAGCACAAGTTGTAGTGTTGAACCCTTTTGATTCATGGGAGTATTATATCACGTCGTGAGGCGACGACGATAAGTTGTTGTCCACGCTTCGCGTTTCCATTTTTGTGCCACCACAATGGAACGCATTCTTCGTCAGCAAAAAAATCTTGAGTATAGTGTGCGCTCAATGTTCCTAATTTCTCTCCGTTTGAAATTTGAGACGATGAAATGTTATGACACCATTCACCTTGCACACGAGCCACGATTGGTTTAACCTTTGAATAGAGTGCGGGCATTTTCCCGGACACCCGGTGTCCGGGTAACATGCCAAGTATGCGCATGAGCGAGGTAACCCAGTTAATGTGTCTTTTTACATCTTCTTCTTTAACCTCACCAAGCTCACCAGATTCTACGAGTATATAGGCGCACCCTCGTTGTGCGAGATAATTTGCTTTAGAAAAAAATTCAGCTTTTTCATGAATACCAAATAAACAACCACTCGCTTGTTGCATCGCTAAGCCAAGTTCATTAACGCGAGGCGAGACTGTGTCAAAAGTCCAGATGAATGGATTAAGGTGTTCATTGAGATTTCCGCCGTGCAAATCAATCCACGCATGCGCGCCTTTAAGATGATTTTTGTTTAACCAATTAATCAGGCGGTATGAGTCAGACCCCCAGGCGTTTCCAGGGAAAATATACTTAGGTAGTCGACCATCGATGGGATTAGCGCTTTGACGAGTTTTGTTTCCGGGGACGTTGAGGGTAGGGATGATAACAATTTCACCTGCAAAATCAATAATTTTGAGTTGAGATCCAAGAATGTTTGCAGCTTTAATACCACAAAATTCATCACCGTCGATGCCAGCGGTGATGACTAATTTTTTGCCTGGGCGAGCGCCTACAAGGCGTATGACGTCGCCTAAAAAATGATATGAAAACATGCGTGCTTGTCAGTTAGTAGTGCTGTGTTACAATGATGTACATGAATCAAAACACGCACGATCTTATTGTTGATTTTAACAGGCTTGAGCGCTTGGCGCAATCAGCGCAAATTCGGTTACAACAATACGTCAACGAAGTTTCAAAATCTCGTGATCACTACGCTCCAACGGTGTGCGATTTTTTGATTTCTCAAGCCAAGCAACTTAATGTATCGTTTGAGCGTTTTGTAGATGAAGTGGGAAATGAAGCGACGCGTGACAAAGAAGTGTTGTCTCACAAACTTCGTTTACTCTATTCACAACTTGGCGCTACGCTTACTATGTCGGATTGGCAAGCTCCCGGATTTGAATCATCAAAAACGATGCTCATGGGTCAGCAAAAAGATTTTGTCACCCCACATTACAAAGATTATCAACGTGATCTTCACAAAACAGGAAAAGTGTATCAAAAGAAGTTTGTAAAAGAGTATGTAGACTCACAATTTCATCGATCACCGGAGGCGTTTGTTTTTTCGAGTGGTCAGAGCGCTTATTTTACGACTGCGTTTCATGTCCATATTAGATTAGAACCAGGCGAAATTGTTGTTGCGGGGAAGGGGAGTTATTTTGAAAACATCTACGTACTTTCGAGATTATTTAAAGATCGAGTTGTGTTTTTTGATGAAAATAATATTGACGCATTAGTGGATTTGGTAAAAGAAAAAAAGCCACGAGCGATTTTTATTGACACCCTATCAAATTCGTATGGCATGCCAGCGCCAGACATGAATCGACTTATCAAAGAAGTCTTGCCACTATTTTCACAGGGATCTTTTGTGGTGCTGGACAACACGTTATTAGCCACGAGTTTTCAACCACTTGCGTTATTTCCTCCCCTACAACATCTCCGCTATTTTATCGTCGAAAGTTTGATGAAGTATCATCAATTTGGCATGGATCGCGCGACTGGTGGCGTGGTTATTTGTTCGGAAATTGATGGTATTGGTATGCTTCTTTCTCGTATGCACGCTGGCACGATGATGCCTGATGCAAACGTAGCGATGATGCCAACCCCCGACAGAGCATTGTTTGATGAGCGTCTCAAGCGCCTTCATCGAAACACGCAGTATCTCGCGCAGTTACTACATGATCATCTTACGAAACATCCACATCGACACATTTCTCATATTGTTCATCCACAACTTCCAAATCATCCAAGCTATGCATGGGCAAAAGATATGAAGTTTTGCGGAAGTTCGTTTGCGGTAGCGTTCAAAGACAAGCACCAGCATTATCTTTTGTATCGAATGATTATAAATCGAATGATGCGCATAGCGCGTCGCAAAGGCGTGATGCTTTCCGGTGGGACGAGTTTTGGTATGGACGCGACGCGCGTTTATGTGACGGCACGTCTTAACACCGTCGACGTTACACCATTCATGCGCGTGTCACCGGGAACCGAAACGATTGATGAAATACAAGCGCTTGGAGAAGTGTTGATTGAAGCGCTGAGTTAAAAAAAGAGATTAGATAATCTCTTTTTTAACTTTTCTTGATAATGTTGTTCTGTAATTTTTTTTAGTTCCGACCATCGTGAAATCCATGTAAGTCCATCTCCAGCTGAATGTATTTTTCGATCTGGATCAATAGTGATGCGAATACAAAAACCAGCATTATTTTTTTCTAAATACAAAAATTGTTTTTGTTCATCTGGTAAATTTTGCAAGATTCATCAGAAAAATTTGGCCATGAATATTGACCGTCACGAATAGGGCGGAGAGGTGTGCCAAGTGGAGTTTGAATATTCGCAAGTCCATGAATATTAAAACGGTATGTACCAGATTGCCAATCGATTGTACTAACTTCAAACCAACCAGGATATGATTCGCTTTCATGCAATGTTACTGCCTCAATTCCAGAAATACGTTTACCAGGTAAATTTTTATCAGCTTCTGCCTGTGCTCGTTCTGCCAAAACTCGTTGATCGTCGTTGTCTAGTGGTCCGTCAGGGTTTGGTCCAATCCAAAGTTGCGCCTCATTAACGCCAAGAAGCTCTTTGTTGAGTAAAAAGAGATTTGAGTTTAAAACTTTAATAAATTGTTTCATATTTATATATTTATAGCATGATTCCAAATATTTTCAAATACTGAAATCATCATTTTTGCATGCTCAGTGGATTGAATGAGTACGGCATGATTTTCTTTTTTTGGTGAGATATAAAGCGTTTTATCATCATATATGAATAGAGTCGTTTTAAAGCTATTGTGCATATCGATGGGGAGTTGTTTGATTTCTGCATTCATATAATATTCGTTAATAATTTTTTTATCAGGTAGCCTTTCCCATAGCGCCTTTGTTTTTATTGACTTTCTTCGTTTTTCATTGACATACTCACGAATAAAATCTTCCCCCATTTCGTGAAAAAGATTTTCTGAAGGCACGATTGTTCTGATGACTTTTGCTTTTCCATATAAGCTAAAAAATATTGCAGATTTAATTGCTTCAGTTGTATCAAAATACGATACTATAGTTTTTTCGGTAGATTTTTTTGTAGAAAAAATATGTTTTAAGGTTTTTGTTTTTTCTAGTAAGTCGTTTTGTTTGCGTATGTTTGCGTCAATAATTTCCTCTAACTTTTCAATTGGTTCAACTTGAAATTTATTGCCATAATCTTTACCAGATTTAGAAACAAGCCCTCTTTTTTCTAAAGAGTTGAGAGAGTAGTAAACCGTGGGTCTTTTTTCGTTGGTTATCCGCATGATTTGCTGCACTGACTCTGAACCATTAAGCAATGCGATATACACCGATATTTCAGCGGGTGAGAGACCGACTTCGTTGAGGATATTAAATATTACTTCTTTTTTCATATAGTTGTATAGTCATTATTATACATAATTGAACAAATTTGTCAAATTCTTTACGATGTATGTATTAGAGTACATTTACATCTTACAAGGAGTAAAAATTATGGAACATGTAATTCTATCGGTTATTTTTGGTCATTTGGTTGAAGACTTTTTTTTGCAAACGAAATCCATGGCTGATAATAAAAATCGATTTGGTTTTAAGGGGTTTGCTTGGTGTACGCTGCATGTACTTGTATACACGCTAACCGTTGCTATTTTTGTTGGCAACGCTGATCCACTATTTCTTTTTGGGGCGTTTCTTCCTCATTGGTTGATTGATAAGTGGTCGCTTGCGTTTCAGTGGATGCGCTTGATTGGAAGGGGTGATTTACTTTCTGACAAAGATTCGAAAAATTTCTCACTTGGAATTATTATTTACATCGTGATTGATCAAACAATCCATTTTGGATGTTTGTGGCTATTACTCAAAATAATCTAATAAGGAGGTTTTTATGGGTATGAGTTTATTTTCATCTTCTTGTGAATCGTCAAGGGCATGCGCATCAGGTACATCAAGCTCTGGTGCTCATCCAATACCTCGATTTTAGGGGATCCAGATCCAAGAGTCTTTCAGATTCTTCGATGCGAAACTATTGCAAGATTTGTAGTGGTACTGATTCGATATCCAAGTTGCTTGAATTTTGAAGGTCAAAAGATTTTAGTTTTTGAGAGAGTGGATATTAGTTATATACAAAATCTGTCATTTATTGATCCACACTTCTGCGATTCAATACATCATATCTCACCAATAGCGAGATTTGTGCCAACGGAAAAAGGTTGGCATTATGCCATAAGTTTTTGTAATTCACAAATATAAAATTTCGAGTAGCGACATCTGCTGCACGAATCGTTGATTTAAGATCAACAAAGCATCCAAGACACTATCAAAGGATGCTTTTTTAATTTGTAGAATTTTAAAAACTCCCGATTAGGAGTTTTTTGTGTGGGCGATCCGGGATTCGAACCCGGGACCAATAGATTAAGAGTCTACTGCTCTACCAACTGAGCTAACCGCCCTTGTGAACTTTTTATATGAACGCACTACTGTGTCGTATTCTGCGCTACGCACTCAACGTACTTTTGTGTACGTTTCGTTTGCGTTGCTCAATACTCCTTGTATTGCATTCATCTAAAAACTTCTAGAAAAGACTTATGATTTAATATGCGTTACTCGAATTTCCTCGAACCGCATCTCATCTAAAAAGCCATATTCTTTTTTTGTATTTTACCTATGAGCTGTATAGATAAAAGTGCGCCCGGCAGGAGTCGAACCCACGACCTTCTGGTCCGAAGCCAGACGCTCTATCCAGCTGAGCTACAGGCGCAAACATACACGGTAATATACAAAAAAGTATCAAAATAATAACAAAGTTAAATCGTTTAGTCAATTCTTTTGTAGCGATTATACGCATTAGTATTGACAAAAATCGATATTGGGCATAAGTTATTCCTATATTATCTAACTATGGAACAACAAAAGAAAAACAAGTATATTTTGATCGGTTTGCTTATCCTCCTCTTAGGAGGCGTTATTGGCCTTGGCGTGTATCTCTACACGAGCTACGAAAAGATTACTTCTGAAGTAGTGTTGCCAACAACACAAGACGCAGACGAATTAAAGAAGGCGTATGACGAACTTCTTGCGTACGAAGGTGTGTGGGAGGGTGAGTGGTCAAACAACATTTTTAACAACAAAGGAACAGTAAAAGTTACTGTTGATGTAGTTGAAGGTGGTGTCGTGAACGCGCTCGTTGATCTCAATGGTAGAGTGTTTGGATGGATTGATCCAGAAGCAAAAACGTACTCAGGTACATACACAAAAGATGGTGTATTCTTTGCTATCAACACTGACTCTGCGTATGGCACAGTTCACGTAAATCTTCGCCCAGATCACACTATCGTTATTCACGGAGCGCAGATCCCGCTTAAACGCGTGGAACTCGTGACTGGTTCGGGAACGTTTGATACTACAAAAGCAGAGATGACGTATAATGTTGATTGGATTGGAAATTTTGGAACTAATGGCGTTGTAACGCTTACTAAAGCTCAATAGTTTGCTCGAATCGTGGAACATGCGTTGGAATTCCTGTTGTCTTCTCAATCTTTTCTTTTAATGTATGCGCCGCTAATTGCTCTCCTTGGACGAGGTAAATCTCGCGAGGAGAGTTTTTTATTTCCTCAACAAAATTAATGAGCTGTCGTTGATCGGCGTGACCTGAGTATCCTCCGATGTGTCGAATATGCGCGCGAACTTTTACTGGCTTGCCTAAAATGTTGAC
>JADLGS010000061.1 GCA_020849205.1 Candidatus Falkowiibacteriota bacterium
AACCATTCAGCGCTTCGAAGCAAAGTGCCTAAGTTTCCCGGATCACTAATACCTTCTAACAACAAAGTATGTGGGCAGGGTTGTTGCGATGGCGTTTCTAACACAGACGCAACTGCAAGTATGCCAGGTGGCGTACTCATGGTAGAAATCGAGTTCATGATTGACGCAGAAGTGATAAACAACTCACATGAAGCTTTTGTTGCTAATTCAAGAGCAACGTCGCGAAGTTCTTCGGTTGCAACAATATACGTGATAGGATGTCGCGTAGAAATTGCTTCAAAAATAACTTTCTCGCCTTCAATCAAAAAACTGCGATGCTTTTCTCTTCCCTTGCTTGTATGCAACTCCTTGATAAATACTTTTTGATTATTGATGAGATTCTTCATAGTCATTGATTGAATAAACATTTCTTGCATTCCACGACGCATAACCATCACCACCCGCGTCTTTAATCGCTTGAATCTGCGCCTGCACTTTTGCTCGATCATAGACGGCGCCGATGTCAAAGTCTTGAATCCAAGGGCGGATAGTAGCTTTGTTATTTGGAACAGCTTGAATTCTTTCATTTGCCACCTTTACTGCTTCAAAAAGAATTTCGTAGGGATGTTCTGCTGGATTTTCAAACTTATTATACCCTTTTGGATAGTGCGATGGGTAGGTCATGGGCATGATATAGTCAAAATACGGTGATGCAGACTCAAGTAACTGACCAATACTCATGTCGTCACGACGCACGGTAGTCAATCCAAACAAATCTCCTGATAACCACGCAGGCTCATCTTTAAGTTCGTTGTGCAATCGAGCGAAGAATCCTGTTACTATTTCATGTTTTGGAAAGCTTCCGTCGTAATTTTGAAATTTCATGTCTTTGATTGGACCATCAGATGGAAAACGAATATAGTCAAAATTAATCTCATCAAAGCCAAATGTAATTGCGTCTTTTGCTAATGCAATATTGTAATCCCACACCTGAGTCATGCTCATATCAACCCATCCAACACCTTTCCAATCTTTCCAGTCACCACCATCAACATCCGCAAGCGCCCATTCAGGCTTTGATTGCGCAAGCGCAGGATCTTGAAATACTGTTTGTCGAGCAATTACATATATATCTTTTGAGTGAAGGTAATCGATCAAGCCTTTGAGATCACCAAGCACCGGTTTTACAATTCCAAGTTCATGTGGCAATGAAAATTGCGTGTCAAAATATATATTCCCCGTGTAGTCTTTTATGTCTATAACGAGAGCATTGAGAGGTGTCGTATCGATAATGCGTAAAATTTTATCGAGTGATTCCCTGTTTCCTGCTGTGTGAGCAGTGAGATACAACGCCTGCACTTCACGCTTAGGTGGTTTTTCTTTTTTTACTTCTTGATGTGTGATACTCGCGACATCTTGAGTCGTTACTCCCAAAACATCTTTTGCGTAATTAGTGAGTTGAGATGAGGTATAGCTATCAAATATAAAAACAAAAGAAGGTATCAACACAAGTCCGATACCTCCAAAAAGCAAAGTTGTGCTTTTACTGAGCATGTAATCCTTTTAAATAATCAATAGTAAGTCCCTCCTCGATATCAGGAAAGCCGTCTACTGTAATAATCTCAGGACCGTAAGAATAATTTGTGAAATAATAATTTGGAATGTCGATGACGCGATTCTTGTAATCTTTGCCATACACTACCTCCAAAACACGTTCATCAACTGGTGAAATTGTGCTGTCTTGTGTAATCAAATAGATCTTTGGATCAGACTCAGTCGTCAAAAGCGTGCCTGGTTTCATAGTAACGTTTCCGCCAAGTGGAACTTTTTGCATTTCCTCAAGTGGCAAACTTTTTGCTGGGACGTAATCGCCAAACCACGAAGCAAACGTTTCTTGGGTTGGAAAGATGTATCGTTTGCCATCAGCTCCATAATAATATACAGAACCATTATCAGACAAGACGACAACTTTTGACTTTTCGACGTCCGTTGCAACCTCAGAATCAACTGTAGCGATATTTGCTTGATATTGGGTAATTAAAGCAGTATCCTCTTGAGTTACGACTAGTGGTTTTTGACGACTTGAGCAGGCTGTCAAGACAACGACTGCGACTAGAATTGGAATAACTAATACTAATTTTTTCATACGATTGATTATAACAGACCTAAGAATTTGAGCAAGATGGCCTATAATTCGACACCAATAAGATGCGCGAGCTTCTTTTTTGGGATCTCATAATACTCGCCTTTTTTGAGCTTTTCAAGCGAAAGATTGCCAATACGAACGCGTTGCAAAGATTTCACATGCACCCCACAAGCCTCGCAAAGACGGCGAATGAGCCGATTCTTACCCTCCACGACTGTAATACGAGCTTTTGTGGGAGTTAGTAACACAAATTTTGCCGGCAAAGTTTTGTGACCATCGATAAAGATACCTGATTTCATGATTTGCGATGCGCTTTGCGAGAACTCTTTGTCTCCCACTACTTCATATTCTTTTTCAACTTCATTTTCGCCTTTGAGTAATGTATTTACAATA
>JADLGS010000062.1 GCA_020849205.1 Candidatus Falkowiibacteriota bacterium
CTCAAAGAGGTGCAACGTCGTGTGGATGAATTTATTCATTATTATATGACTAAGCGACCTCATATGAGCCTAAACATGCAAACTCCTAAGGAATTCGCTATGTCGCATTTGACATGATACACAACGCAAACTTGACACGAAACGCTTCCTATGTTCATAATACACAATTATGAGTAAACCATTATTAATCGTTGAGTCGCCAGCAAAGGCGAAGACAATCACAAAATATCTTAATGACGCTTTTGTTGTAAAGGCTAGTATTGGTCATATTCGTGATTTACCAAAATCAAATAAAGATGCAGTGGATATCAAAAAAGGGTTTGTACCCAAGTATGTTATCTCACCAGACAAAAAGAAAGTAATTGCAGAATTGCGTGAATATGCCAAAAAGGCAGATGACATCTACCTCGCTACCGACCCTGACCGAGAAGGAGAAGCGATCGCTTGGCACATTGCTGAAGTTTTGGATATTAATGATGACCCTTCGCATGTTAAACGCGTGACCTTTAATGAAATCACCAAAGAAGCTGTTCAAGAAGCGATTAAACATCCACGCGCAATCGACATTAATTTGTTACGCGCGCAAGAAGCTCGTCGCGTCCTTGATCGCTTAGTAGGGTATGACCTATCTGGACTCGTCTGGAAAAAAGTACGTTATGGACTTTCTGCTGGTCGCGTTCAATCGCCAGCTTTGCGTATTATTATGGAACGAGAGCGTGAAATTCGAGCGTTTGTTCCACAAACGTATTTTGTGATCACTGCGCAACTTACTTCTGGCAAGCAACAATTTGAAGTCGAATGTTCGGAGGAGTTTAATGACAAAAAAATTGTAGACAAGATTGTTGCCGATGGAAAATCAAATGGTTGGCAAGTTGCTGACATCATTACTACGCAACAAGATCGAAAAGCGCGCCCACCTTTTCGTACCTCAACTCTCCAAGCTGCGGCATCGACGTATCTTGGGTTTTCGCCATCGCGAACAATGCGCATCGCGCAACAATTGTATGAAGCTGGTCATATTACCTACATGCGTACTGACTCAATGAACCTTGCTAAAAGCGCGCAAGATGCAATTCTTGCGCATATATATGAACACTATGGTAAGGAATTTGTTTCACCAGTTTCGTATAGCGCTCAAAACAATAAACTAGCGCAAGAAGCTCACGAAGCAGTGCGTCCAACTCACATCGAAAAAACTTCAATCTCAGGTACTGATGAACAAGAGCAGTTGTATGATTTGATTTGGAAAAGAACTGTTGCCTCACAAATGAAACCTGCGCGAGTAGAAATGACTCGTCTTGAGGTAAAGATTGTTAAGAGCGATGCTCCGGTGTTTGTGACTAACGGTATTCGCACTTTGTTTGCTGGTTGGATGAAAGTTGATACCTATGTTAATCGAGAAGAAAAAACTATCCCCGCAATTAACAAAGGTGATACGTGTGAGCTTGTGTCTATTGATCCACAACAAAAAGAAACGCAACCACCAAACAGATATAGTGAAGCGGGTTTAATTAAGGAGTTGGAAAAGCGCGGTATTGGGCGTCCAAGTACCTATGCGTCAATTATGAATACTCTTGTTGAACGTGGATATGTTGACAAGCAGGGCAAAACTTTAATCCCAACGCTCATTGGCGATGTGGTTAGTACGTTTATTGAACAAAATTTTGCAAAATACATTTCTGATACATTTACTGCAGAGATGGAAAATGAACTTGATGAAATTGCTGACGGTAAACGTGATTACGCAAAAACGCTCAAAGATTTTTATACTCCTTTTACAAAAGAAGTTGAGTCAAAGCAAGACGTGCCAAAACTTACTACACTGGGTAAAGTTGATGACTCTATTGTGTGCCCAAAGTGCGGATCATCGATGGTACTCAAGTTATCTAAAACAGGAAGTTTTATGAGTTGCTCTCGATTTCCTGAGTGTGATGGCGCTCGTAATGACAAGGGAGAGGAACTCAAAGATCCGGACTCGATTGGCGTTGATGAAGTATCAGGGTTACCAGTGTTTGTTCTTGTTGGGCCGTTTGGGCCATATGTTCAATTAGGACAAAAAACAAAAACACATAAATCTCCAAAGCGCGCGAGTATTCCAAAAGAAATTGATCCTTCAACGGTTACTTTGGAAATGGCGCTGAAATATTTGTCGTTACCGCGCGTACTTGGAAAACATCCAGAACATGGACAAGAGGTGATTGCCAACAACGGTCGCTTTGGTCCCTACGTTGGGTCTAATGGAGAATTTAGATCGCTCAAAGTCAAAGAGGGTGACGATGTATACACCGTAACGCTTGAACGCGCGCTCGAATTGCTCGCGACTCCAAAACCAAAAAGAGGTGGATTTAAGAGAAAGGCAAAGGAGGGGTAGTTATTTATTCGTGATATACTTATTAATATGAAACTATTCGTAGGACTAGGTAATCCGGGAAAAGAATACGCGCATACACGTCATAACGTGGGTTTTGATGTGTTACTTGAATTTCAAAAAACCTTTAGTGGAAATTTTTCTGAATTCACTCTCGACAAATCTCATCATGCTTTAGTGAGTATGGGGCGTATCGAACAAGAAAAAGTCGTATTAGTATTGCCACAGGGATATTACAATACGAGCGGGACGAGCGTCTCTGGAATCATGTCATACTACAAGATAAGCGCGTCCGAGTTATTTGTAGTCCATGATGATCTTGATATTCCGACAGGAAAATTACGTATCAGTAAGGATGCGAATGCCGCTGGTAACAAAGGCGTGCTTTCAATCATTGAATCAATTGGGACCAAAAATTTTACGCGAATCAGGATTGGAATCGCGACACCACAAGCAAGTGACGCAAAAGATTTCGTCTTAGAAAGATTTTCAAAAACACAAGCTCTCCAAATACAGGAGAGTAAAAAGCTTGCCCAGCAGGCAATGATTGATTGCGTGGCGATGTATCCTGCTATCGAAAAAGTACAAAATATATATAACTAAAAATCGACATGGGCTGCGCCGTGTCGATTTTATTTTTTGACGGTTATCCAAAGTTTCGAGCCTTTGATTCCAAGCGCTTCGCGTAACTGATTTTCGAGGTAGCGTAAGTATTGAGTTGAAATCGTGTCAGTTTGACGAATACGAAGTTGAAAGACGGGTGGGTTTGTTTGAATTTGTTCGAAATCAAGAATTTTTGGTCGACGAATACCCGTTGAAGCCATAGGCTTGTGATGGATAGTAGCGCGTTTGATAAACGAATTAAGCCATTCTTGTTCTACGGTTACACTGCGATCTTTTTCGAGTTCTTTGATGAGGTCAATAATTTTTGGTACGTGTTGACCAGTTTTCGCAGAGACAAAGTACACCGGTACCCATGTCATAAAAGGGAAGTTGCGATAAATATTTCTTTTAATCTCATTTTGCGTTTCAACAACCTTACCTTCAATAAGATCCCACTTATTAGCGATAATAATAATTCCAGCGTCACTTGTCGCGATAAGTTCAGCGAGATGTCGATCTTGTTGTGTAATGTTTTGCGAGACGTCGATCATAAAGAGAACGACGTCTGCTCGCTTGAGAGCGTCTTTTGTTTTTTCGACAGAAGCTTCTTCAATACCTTTTTCTACTTTTGATTTACGACGAATTCCGGCCGTGTCGATAAATGTGAGGGTGAGGTCGTCGATTTGGACTGTGATGTCGTGTGGTTCGCGAGTCGTGTGTTCAATAGGAGACACAATACTCATTTCTTCGCCTACTAATTTGTTGAACAAAGATGATTTACCAACGTTTGGTCTTCCAAGAA
>JADLGS010000063.1 GCA_020849205.1 Candidatus Falkowiibacteriota bacterium
CCGTATTCAAATGAAGATTTGAACTTCTTGCGTGTGCTTGCGGGACAGGCGGGTGTTTCTTTTGAAAACGCGAAGTTGTATGATGAACAAAAGCAATTTACGGTGAAGTTGCAACAAGAAGTTGATCGCGCAACAACGGAACTTCGCGCTGCCAACAAAGAACTCAAAAAACTTGATCAAGCCAAATCGGAGTTCATTTCGATTGCGTCGCACCAGTTGCGTACGCCAATGACGGTGATTAAAGGATACATGTCGATGATGGAGGGGGGTGACTTTGGCGCTGTGCCAGATAAGATGAACAAACCGGTGCATTCGGTGTTGGAGTCTGCGAATCGCTTACTTGCGCTCATCGAAGACTTGCTCAATATTTCTCGAATTGAATCAGGACGGTTGCAGTATGAATATGAAAAGGCGAATTTGGGTGAGATGGTGGCGTCGGTGTTTGATGAACTTAGTAATCACGCGAAGCGCAAGGGGTTGGAGTTTAGATATGTACCTCCAAAGGTTGCGATTCCTGATATCATCATGGATCCAAAAAAGATTCGTGAAGTGGTGATGAATTTGGCTGACAATGCGATTAAGTATACTGACAAAGGATTTGTTGAGTTGCACTTGGAGTACAAGAATAATGAGGTGAAGTATTATGTGAAAGACTCGGGACGTGGACTTTCAAAGGAGGATGTCGGAAAGTTGTTCAAGAAATTTTCTCGCGTCGGTTCTGCGCAACTTGTGCATACTGAAGGAACGGGGCTTGGTTTGTATATCGCCAAACAGATTATTCGAAAACATGGTGGTAAGATTTGGGCTGAGTCGCCGGGAGTCGGTGAGGGTTCGACATTTGCGTTGGCACTCAAAACTTCAAATCCTGACGTGACCAAAGAATATGAGTTACAACAAAAAACAATGTCAGCTACAAAAAAAGAATTGCATGATGACAGGACTGATACGATTGATACTTCAAGGATTCGGAAGTCAGGAGTAAGAAGTAAGTAGTTAGAAGTAAGTAGTAAGAAATAAGACTATGGAGAATCAAATACCACTTAATGATGTTGTGCGTGATGAAAAGATAGTACCAAATACCGCTGACCTTCAAGAAGATATTAGAATGTCTTTTAGACCACAGGATAATAGTTGGTCATATATCATCTTTCCTCAAAGAGGTGTTTTGATTACACAAATACTACGGGTTAGTGAGTATAAAAAATTTTTTAATTTATTTGCTCCTGATATTGAAGCACAGGTTAGGCGTGAGTTTCCAGATTATGATCAAATGAGACGGTATTGTAATAATAGACGCGAACAAAATAGACGGAGTGCATTTCAAGATGAAAGATCGAGACAATATTTTGATCTCGGCACGGAATCAGAGTATGTTGCGAATGCAATATTATTTGGTCATCCAAAGTTAGATCAATTTCGCACCTTTTTTAAGAAAGTGATACCTTCTCAGTATGACGAGCTTTCTGTTGGCGCAGATATCGTTATTGAAATAAAGAGTTCAAAAATTGCTGTTCCTGTATATCTTGCGATTGACGTTAAGTCTTTTGCGTCAAAAGGAGACATTCCGCAACCCGAGGATGGCCCCGAGCGTTTAGGTGCTATAGATAGAAATAAAATTCGATTAGAAGAAGTGAAAAATCTTAAAACTTATAATCTAAGCGCAATGCAGGTTGATAATCAGATTCAGTTTAAAGTTTCAAATATTTTACATATCAACCTACTTGTTTCTCAGTCACTATGCTCAAAGCTCTATGAATTACTAAGAAATAAAGAAGGCGTTGCAATTGACCCTTTGATACAACTTCAATCGATACTTAGTATTTATAATCAAATGCATAAAGAATTGTCCGCGCAGGCACGAGCTTTACTGGAAGTCACAATTAATATTGCCAATCCTCATGACGCTGATGAACAAACGAAAGTTTTAGAGAAAACGAAAATTATGCAAGATATGCGCAGACAATACGTCGTTGCGATTTTGTGTCTTGATGAAGCAATTGCGCTTATCACAGAAAAAATAAATCAACTGAAATGAAGTAAAAATAAAACGACGCGGATGTGATCCGCGCCGTTTGCGTTATGGATTTATGGCGTAATGCCTTGCCGTGTAGAGCAGTGCATCAAGCTGAATCTTTGCGATGAGTGATTTTGCTTTTTGAAGTCTTTGTTCAAACATTGCAATGGCTTGCTCTGGGTCGCCATAGCGTTGAATGAATTTTGATCGTTGTCGAGTGTAATTATCGACAAGATCGGTGAGTGCTAAATGAGCTTGGGTATCATTCATTTCAATCACTTCTTGATTCATTATGAATACTCCTTGATTTTTAAGGTAACAAGTTTATTCAATACTGTCAAGTATTCTGATGTAATTCGTATGCATTGTATTGAATTTCAATTATGTGAGGTGTATACTTCAAGTATTATTAAAATTATATGGATATTAGACAATTAACGGAGAATGTGACGAATGTGTTGGCGACGCTGACCGTCGTTGCGGATGTGCTCGTGGTAGTGGGATTGATACTTATTTTTGTGCCGGTGGCGCGTCGTTGCGCGGTGTCACAAAAAGTTGTGACTTTTGTTAAGTCGCGCGCTACCGAGATAGTTGGTGGTCTTGCGCTCATAGCGATGTTTGGATCGTTGTATTTTTCTGATGTTGCCGGATACAACCCTTGTAAGTTGTGTTGGTATCAGAGAATTCTCATGTATCCAATCGTTATCTTGGCGATCACGGGATTGGTAAAAAAGAGTAGAGAAGTACTTGATTACATTTTTCCGCTCGCTGCGCTTGGCGCTCCACTTGCGCTGTATCACTACCTCATGCAACGAGGCGTTGTGGCTGCTTCTGACTGCGCGGTAGTTGGATACTCTGAAAGTTGTTCGTCGACGTTTTTTATGGAATATGGATACATTGCGATTCCGATGATGGCGCTTTCGGTTTTTGCTCTGCAGCTTGTTGTTATGGCAATTGAAAAAAAGAAGTAAAACAAAAATCCCCACGTTTTA
>JADLGS010000064.1 GCA_020849205.1 Candidatus Falkowiibacteriota bacterium
AACTTCAGCGTCTTCGTCGACGGCAGTCGCAACCAGCGAAGATAATACGCGAGATACTTCAAGTAATGAACGCGATGGCACAATCACTTGTTTGGTCTCTACTCCCTTACAACGAATCGATTTCTCGGCCAAACGATAGCTGTCCGTAGCCGCCATAATCAAACTTCCGTTTTCAAATCGCATCAATACACCTGTAATTTCTGGGCGCGTATCAGAGTGAGCAGTCGCAAAAGCAACTTGCGACAGCGCGTCAATAAAATCCTTTGGTTTGCAGGTAAAAGTCGAGTCAGAGGTAATAACGGGGATTAAAGGAAAGTCTTCTGGCGACTGTCCTTTGATGCTTGTGTGAGCATTTTGCGTGTTAATTTCAACCGAATCATTCACGAGTGCAACTTCCACGGTATCAGTATCAAGTAGGTTTACGAAATCAGCAAGAAGTTTTGAGGTAACAGTAAAACTACCTTCTGTGTCAATCTTGCCACGAAGCGTGCAGTACATACCCATTTCAAGATTGGTTGTTGAAAGCGTGATTACCCCCTTCTCCGCGCGAATCAACACATTATTGAGAATCGGTAAGGTCGTGTTTTTTGCAGCAATGTGCGAAACAAGCGACAAGCCTTGTGAAAGATTTTCTTGTGTCGAGGTAAACTTCATAGGTAGTGATGTTATGCGTAAAGCTTTTCTTTGATTTGTTCGATCTGACGTCGAATTTTTTCGTTTTCAGTGTAATCTTTTTGGATCTTGGTGCACGCGTGCATCGCAGTTGTGTGATCGCGTCCTCCTAATTCGATTCCAATGGTAGGAAAAGAGCACTCCATTTCATTTCTCATGAGATACATGATGATCTGACGCGGGATAACAAGGTTCTTGCTACGACACTTCCCCAAAATTTCATCGACAGGCACATCGTAATATGACGAAACAATCGTGATTACATCTTTTGTTGTTAAAACTTTTTTGTGAATGTTGGTAGTTACTGAAGAGAGTACTTGTTGCGCGACGCCAACAGACAACACGACGTTGTTGAGTTGGTGATACGCAATCAAACGATTAAGCGCGCCCTCAAGTTCACGGACATTGCTTGAGATGTTGCCAGCGATATAATCCAAAATCTCTTCTGACAAATTATACTTCTTTTCAAACGCCTTCATTTTCAAAATAGCCTTGCGTGTTTCAAGATCTGGTTGATTGATGTCGGTAATCATTCCCCACTCAAAGCGCGTAAGGAGGCGGTTTTCAAGCGCAGCAATTGATTTTGGACTTCGATCAGAAGTGATAACTACTTGCTTGTTGTTTTGATGAAGCGTGTTAAATGTATGAAAAAATTCTTCTTGTGTTTGTTCCTTACCAGATAAAAACTGAATATCATCAATCAATAATACATCAACTGAACGGTAAATATCCTTAAACGCGGCGGCTTTTCCTGTAGACACCGAGTTAATAAAATCATTAGTAAACTTTTCGCACGTAATATAGAGCACGCGTTTTGTTGGATCGTTTACTGCAATCTGATTTCCAATAGCTTGCATTAAATGAGTTTTACCAAGCCCCGCAGGACCATAGATAAAGAGCGGGTTGTATGCAGTTCCTGGATGAGCGGCTACTGCCTCGGCCGCCGCGCGCGCCAACTCGTTTCCTTTGCCAACGATAAAATTGTCAAACGTATAACGTGGATTAAGTCCGTACTGATTGGTTGATGAGACAGTATTGTTGACTGTAAGTCGCGCAGAGTTCATTGTCGGCGACTCAAATCCAGATGTTTTTGGAGCGCTCACCACTTCTTTTGGACGAGCTAGCTCTTCGACATTATCAATAATTTTTTCATTTTTAATTGACTCAACACGAAACTCCAAAAGTTTTACTGAGTCGTTTTCCATGATCTTTCTGATTGCAGCGACAATTTCTTTTTGATATTTATTCTCCAACCAACTCTTGGTGAACGCATTGGGAACACCGATAATTACCTTTGGGGAATTAACATCAATAATAAACGTACCTTTAAACCATGTAGTAAAGTTAGCTTTACTAAGAGTTACCTCTAGCTCGCCAAGCACTGCTTGCCATAGTTGTTTATTATTCATGGGGAATATTTGATTAGTAATGGGTACTCAAAAGTTTAACAGATGTGGATAACTTACGCAAATATCCTCAATAGAACAATATGTGCACAAGGTTGTGGATAAGTTGTGTAAATAAAAAAATGGGCGAGTGCTCGCCCAAATTATCATCCAATAGTGTTTCCGGCTCGTGGCGGATCCACTTCAATGTACGGTGAATTGTATTCATTTGGCACCTTCCAATCTATGAGTAGATCGGAATATGACTCTGGCAAATGGATTGTTGTCAGAAAATAATACTGTTTTGAAGGTGGCGCCTTTTGATCTCTGGTGACGATCACTAAGCCACCTGATTCATGCATATACACATCATACGCCACGACATCCGCTCTTTCCTGAAAAGCAACAACATCTTCGATGTCGATTTTAGACTGTGGTGCTTCGCAAAAAGAGAGACAGAGAATTGAAGCTATAACGCCAACAACAAAACCCGTTTAGTGATGCATATCTAATGTACCTCCATAACTAATGTCCTAAATGTTCATGAAACTATCGTCAAGCCTGTTCTGGCAACCTCCGAGGTCCGAGAATTTCATCCGCGCTCCGCGAATCCGCGAATCAGCGTAATTTAAAAGGGACCCCGTGAGGTCCCTGTGAAAATGTACTATTTCTGTGCTGCTTGTTCCGCAGCATACCAGGTGGCGGCGAGGATGACATCGTTGTTCACCTCCACCCCCATTTCCTGTAATTGAGACACGAGATCTTCACAACCGTGTCGCGCAAAGATTTCCATAATCTGAACATCTGGCATGCGCTTTTCACAAAGCGTGACCCATAAATCTGAATATGCTATACGTAATTCGTGTAGCATGTACAGCTTTGCAACATTATCCCGCTTCCATGACTTTGCAAGACTCTCGAAGGAATTTTCTGTAATTTCTTCCTTCGTGCATTTCACTAGCATAAACATCTGTCTTACTTCTTGAGTTATATCAGGAGCAGGTGTTGAGTTAGTGCCTTTGTTGGCAAACACTTGAAAAACATTTTCAAACTGCTTAGCAGTCGGATAAATATCTTTCTCGGTTAGTATTCCAAGAAAAGGAAAAACCCTTTCACTTAAATCATACAACTGAGAATCAACTGGTGCGCCAAGTTCAATAAGTTGACGAGCAACATCAGGTCTGCTGTGTTGAATACAAAACATAACATATTTTGTCTCCAACAAACCATATTCACGCACTAGTTCATTTCTGATGGCGTATTTAATGTGATCGATTTTTCTACTCCAATCACCTTCAATGGAAAAAATATAGTCAGTGTAGTCTTGGTAGAGTTCTGGGTGATGTTCAATAAGTGATATATCCCAACGTTGCCATGCGCTAGGAAGAAATTCTTTCTTCATCAACTCATTAAGAATCGCTCGCCTCCATTCTTTATCAAACGCTACTCCCTCATCAAGAATGACAAAAACATCACCACCAGTAAACCTTGCGCTATCTGAGACATTGTAATTACAAAGCAATTCAAAAATAACTTCGTTGCTGAGTGGTTGTTTTTGTCTGCCAAATGAAATCCAGTCCAAAAAATTTCCCTTTATCCATGCGCGAACCGTTTCTTTCTCGCTAAGCCATTCGTTCAATTTTTCTTGAGGTATGATTTTGTTAAATACATCCTCTGCTAGCTCTACGGACTTACTATTGATTTCATGTCCTGCGTAGAGTAAATATACATCAACGCAATCACACACAAAATCACTTTTAAACATTTCAAATACATCGCAGAATTTTGCAATGCGTTTAATCTGAAACGTCGCCTTGTCTATCAGTTTGGTGCGCAATACTAAATTCGGCGTATCACTGAGATAATCATCTTCAATCTCACTGACAAGATCTGACAGCACATCCATCATTCCTTGAATCTTTTTTGTGCGTCGTTTATTTTTTGATTCTTGGGAAAAATATGAATTCACAACGCCAAAAGTAATAATTAATCCAAAGCCAATAATAATAATCCATGCGGGTATACCCATAACCAACACTCCTTTTCGTGTTTCAATTGTCAATGTATTTGCTATATTTCATAGCACAGCTGTTTTACCAGGAATTACAATTTTTGTCTACCCAGGGGGCCTCGGAGGTCCCTTGGATCTTTATTCACGAACCCTTTACAATATCAAGCCTTTCCGCTATACTTTGGAAACATTACTGTTGTTCAAGCCCTAGCTAACAACTTATAACTTACAACTTTTAACTAAAGTTATGCCTAAACGAACATATCAAGGTAATAAGCGTAAACTCAACAGAACACACGGCTTCCTCGTTCGCTCAAGAACAAAGGCAGGATCGGGTATTCTCAAGCGTCGTCGCGCTCGTGGCCGCAAGAAGCTTGCGCCAAGCGCTTATAGCAAATAAAAATATCGGGGATTACCCCGATTTTTTATTCTTTCTGGATTCTGACTACTGACTCCTGTATACTGTAATTATGTTAAAAAAGAAATACAAAGTCGCTAAGAAAAAGGTGATTGAAAAAATTCACACTCAAGGCAAGTCATTCATGACTCCCTACTTTGTTTTGAAATCACATGCTACGAGCGAAGACACTTTGTCACGTTTTGGTATTACAATATCTTCTAAGGTTCACAAAAGCGCGGTGAAGCGCAACAGAATCAAGCGTATCATTTTTGGTTATCTCGCGAAACAACATAACAACATCACTCCCAATCTTGATATAATGATTATTGTTTCGCGAAAAGCAATTAATCAAGCAACTCAACAAGTTGAACGAAAAGCTATTTTACAGTCGCTTGAATTCGCCCTCACTAAAACACACATACTCAACAATTAGATGAAAGATTTTTTTGTGTTTATTGATAAATTCCTCACTCTCCCACTTTTGGGTATGATTTGGATATATCAAAGAACACTTTCTCCTGATCACGGACCTCTAAAAAAATTTCACCCACACGGCTACTGTCGCTTTCACCCCACCTGCTCACAATACGGCAAAGAAGCACTCAAAAAGTATGGCCTCGTCCGTGGATTCCCAAAACTCGTCTATCGAATTATGCGATGCAATCCGTGGAATGCGGGTGGAATTGATCAGCCATAGTTAACAATTTTCAATTATCAATTTTCAATAAATTTAATAATTTAAAATTTGTTAATTTATTGAAAATTGGAAATTGTTTATTGAAAATTTTATTAAATCCTCAAATGCACAATCTTTTAAAATTTATTAAAACCCTCCACCATCTTTTCCCAACCGTAAAAGTTGCTTTGCATTACTCATCCGACTGGGAACTTGCTGTTGCTGTGATTTTGTCGACGCAGACGACTGATAAGCAGGTAAACAAGGTTACTCATACTCTTTTCAAGAAGTACAAAAAACTTTCTGATTACGCAAATTCTACTCCAACAAAGTTTCGAGAAGATATTAAAAGTATTGGACTCAATACTACAAAGGCAAAAAATATTGTTGCGCTTGCAAAAATAGTGCAGAAGAAATACGGAGGAAAACTTCCAGACACCATCAATGAATTAGTAACTCTCCCAGGTATAGGTCGAAAAACTGCAAATGTCATCATGAGTGAAATTCATCATAACCCAGTTGGCATTACTGTTGATACACATGTGCGCAGATTTGCAATTAAGTTTGGCTTATCAAAGCACAAGGATCCAAAAAGAATTGAACAGAATCTCATGAAAATCATACCCAAAAAAGAATGGGGCACGATAACGCTTCGCCTCATCGAATACGGGAGACAATACTGCCCCGCGCGAAAACATGATTGCAAAAATCACCCCCTCACCAAACTCTTTCCTGGATCAGAACACGTATGGCCGAAAAGTAAGTAGTCAGAAGTCAGTATTCAGAAGTCAGAAATACAAGAAACAAAAAAGTAGCAGGCGTGTGCCCTGCTACTTATGCTTATTACTGTTATTCCGTTTTAATCGTTTCCAACAACACTTCAAGCCCTACCTGTACAACGTCAGGTGCGAGTAAGATGTTGATCGGCTTTCCAGTCGGCTTCTTAAAGCAACGACACGAACAAAGGCATTCTGTTTCTTGAAATCCTTGCTTGATCCGATCAATTCGTTCCTGGGTAAGAGCGTCTTTGCGCGGAGAAAAATCAAGCCAAAAATTTACTTTCCGCTTACCGATTTCGTCTTGCATGTTTTTTGCAAAACTAATCTTTTGTTTTTGAGCGTACCCCAAAATTTCGTAATCAACATTGCCTTGTGGCGACGACACCGTTACGCGAGCAGTGTACGTTAATGGATCACAGTAGAGCCAAAAACGAACTTCGTTATCTACGATCGTCGTCTCAGTCACCTTTGACTGCGTCGGAGCGCTTACCGCTTCAACCTTTTTTTCGAGTGGTTCGACGATGTCGCCTGCAAACGCTTGCGTGGCAAACAACATAACAATGAGACTCAAAAGAACCTTCATATACACCTCCGTGTACTATGGTTGTACCGATTGATTTCGGATATATGAAATTACCATGATGACAAAAATCCGTCAAGTTAAAATCAATACCACGGCATTAGTGCTTGCCGTGGTAAAAAAATAGTATTTTTAGTACATATACTCGATTCCTTTTGTATTCACAAATGGAAAAGTGAGTTGTTGTGGATCCCGGTAATCAAAGCTGAGTTGGTTACAGTTTCGCAGCTCTTCGCTCGTCTTATGCAATGCTGTAAACCAGCCGGCAGCTTTGTAACCGCCATTAATCCATTCTGCCTGAGTCATACCACAATCAAGAGCAGCTTGCTCCCAATTTTGCAATATGGTTTTCATGGTCTACTCCTTGGTAGTTTGCTTTTTGACAACATACGGGGTTTCCCATCCGTCGCTTTTGTATCCACCGTTTTGCCATTCGAGTGGCGACATACCTAATTGATTTGCTCGAATTTGCCATGAAGGTGAGTACGGACGTGCCGGTGGCGCATACGCGCTACCAAGTGGTGGAATATTTTTGTTGTTATCGGTTTCTTTGCGCAATGCTGACATTGGCAACATGCCTGTAAGTGGATACACAACTGTCATAACAGCTCCTTTGTTATGTTTGCAAAATCATGTACAATAGCAATGAAAGTATAATACTCACTATTAATAAAATCAAGTATGTTTGAACTACCAAAACTATCATATGCTTATGATGCTCTCGAACCTTTTATTGATGCAAAAACAATGGAGATTCACCACTCAAAGCATCATCAGACCTATGTTACCAAGTTAAATGAAGCACTTGATAAACATCCAGAACTTGCCGACTGGTCGCTCATGGATTTGCTTACTAAAATTAATGATGTGCCACAAGATATTCGCAAGGCAGTTCAAAATCATGGCGGTGGACACTACAACCATACCCTCTTTTGGCTTCTTTTAAATAAGGACGGACAAAAGCAGCCGTCTGGCGAATTAGCAGAATCAATCAATGCAACTTTTGGTTCATACGACGCATTCAAAGAACAGTTTACCAATTCAGCATTAGGGTTATTTGGATCTGGATGGACGTGGTTAATAGAAGTCAGGAGTCAGGAGTCAGGAGTCAGAAAACTACAGATTATCAACACTGCGAATCAAGACTGTCCGCTTATGAATGGACAAACGCCAATCATTGGACTTGATGTGTGGGCGCATGCATATTACCTCAAACATCAAAACAAGCGCGCTGATTATATTAAAGATTTTTGGGAAGTATTAGACTGGAGCTCTGTAAAATAAATCGGTGAATCATCTCTATGAAATCAGGAACAAAATCAAAAGTGGGAAACAAAAAAGGCAGTCCTGCATACAGAACGCCTTCTTGGAATCGAGTCGATCAATCAAAATCTGGTAAAAATTACGGCCCAACAAAAGATTGGGCGACTTACAACAAATTTCGTAAACATCGCGCGAGATAAAAAAATCCCCTCGAGTTTACTCGAGGGGTCGCTAACCAGTAAGGTCAAAAATGTTGAAATCGCCACTCGCTTGTTTGCGAATAAACGCAGAAGCGATCATTGGTTCAACACCTGCGGAAAAAGCAAATCCTTGCCCAAAATCCCCGCCACTACGCACTACTGTTTGGTAGTGTGTTTTTGTTTCGATGCCTTCACACACCACAGTTTTTTGCGCATGTTTAGCAAGTGCTATGACATGACCCAACTGACCACGATCGTGAGAGGTAAATGGACGAGTCAAAAACGATTTATCGATTTTGATTTCATCGATTGGCAAAGAGCTCAGTTGACGTATCTGTGTTTGACCGGCGCCAAAATCATCAAGTGATGAAGAGACGCCAATATCTTTGAGTTTTCCGATCAACTGCTGAATCCGCGCAATGTCGTGCGCAAACATTGACTCAGTTAATTCTACCGAAAGAAGTTGTGGATCAATACCCGTTTGTTCTATAGCGTCTTTGATTGCCTCGTACGCAGTCCCTCGAAACACTTGTACCAGTGAAACGTTTACACTCACGCCAATTCTTTCGAGTGGATACTGCTTGGACCATTGTGCAATCTGCATAGTTGCTGACAAAATTGCCCAGCGACCAAGTTGATTGATGTAGCCCGTATCTTCCGCCACCTTAATTAAATCCGGTGGCAAGATGAAATGATTTGGCTGCTGAGGATCACGAATACGAAGCAGTGCTTCAAACTTATGAATCCGTTTCTTATCAACGTCAACAATTGGCATGTAGTTAAAAAAGAAGTTGTCGTGCGGACTGTCTAGACCCTTAATCAACAAACTTTCAAGATCAAGATGTCTTCGAGAAGTTTTGGTAAACTCCTTCTTGTACACCACAACACGATTTTTACCACCAGACTTCGCCTTGTGCATCGCTTCATCACAGTGCGCCTTGATCACATCCACTTTTTCGCTTGGCGCCGGTATGTACAACCCAATGCTTGCAGTTACTACAAATCGTCGCCCGTCATACTCTTGAGGTTGCTCAAGATAATAACGAAGTTCTTGCGCGATATGCACCGCATCACTTTGTTCCTTAATGCCGTCCAAAATGACTCCAAACTTATCAGAGTCAAAACGGGCTACCACATCTCCTTTTCGAACATTTTCAGAGATAACCTTACCCACCCGACGCAACACGTCGTGCGCGATATCAAGCGAGTGAAGATGCGTAACCTTTTTGAAATCATCAAGGTCAAACATAAGCACCGCGCATCGAAACGACTTATCACGATCCATGCGTTGCATGATTCGCGTGAGCGCACGATCAAAGATTACTTTCTTTGGCAATCCAGTAATCCGATCATTGAGTTGTCGCTCATCACCAGACACGGAAATTTCTTGCGCAACGCACAGAAAATATCGCATCGAATGAAGCGCAACCACGCTGATGGTCCATGCAAGATGCAACTCTTCATGTTCACCCTTGAGCCACATCGTTGAGTAACTTCGCTTTCCGCTCATGTTGATATCAAGTGATGCGACGAGTGCTTGCGTCGCATGGTGCTGTCCTTCCGGAGCAATACTTGCAATCGACTTTCCTCGCGCGACTTCATTTGAAATATTTGTTTGACGCTCAAACTCTTTGTTTGCAAAAAGTACACACTTATTTTCATCGAGCAAAAGAATTGGTTGAGAGATAGTGTTATACGCCAACTCAAAATATTCCAACTGCGTTTCCTGCACATGAAGTGCAGGTTTTTGATCTGCACTCATGACTTTTCTCCTTGGAAAATAGTTTACACTGACACGGTAACAGTTTTGCTAAGATTGGTCAAACCCCCGTTGTGTATCATGTCAAATGCGACATAGCGAATTCCTTAGGAGTTTGCATGTTTAGGCTCATATGAGGTCGCTTAGTCATATAATAATGAATAAATTCATCCACACGACGTTGCACCTCTTTGAGT
>JADLGS010000065.1 GCA_020849205.1 Candidatus Falkowiibacteriota bacterium
CTTCGTTTCATCTTTATACAAAGTAGGACCTTGAGCACTCTCAGGTCCTTTTTTGATTTTGCGTTACATACTACTTACCTCTTGTTACTAAATACTTTATACTAATGGTATATGAAAATTGGAATTATCTCTGATACACACGACAACGAACCAAATACTCTACTCGCATTACATTACCTCAAGGAACAGGGGTGTGAAGTTTTATTTCATTGCGGTGATCTTGCTCATAGCGACACTCTAGAATTAATTGCACAAAACTTTTTTAATCCGGTATATATCGTTGGAGGAAATGCTGATCTTGATGAAAAGGGGATAGCAAAAGTTGTGGAGGAGAGTCCAAATATTATATACAACAAAAATTATATTGAAAAAGTAATCGATACAATTTCTTTTGTAATTGTTCACAAAGATCTAGACGCAAAGTTGTTAGCTACTAAACTTTCTCCCGATTATGTTTTTTATGGCCACACCCACAAGCCATGGAAAGAAAAAATTGGAAAGACTACGATTGTAAATCCGGGAAACATTTGTGACACAAGATTTCCCGCGACATGCGCACTCTTTGATACAAACACTCACGGCCTTGAATTATTTCAATTAGAACAACTTCGTAGAAAATAAAAAACCGGGGAATGGTCCCCGGCGTTGTTATTGCAATGTAATTTTTTCGAATCGACTGGCGATCGGTGTAAAAAGCGCTCGAACATAGGGATATTTTTTCTCCACGCACTCGTACGCGCTTTCTAGTTTTTGTATCATAGCCATTCTCTCCAATTCACTATTTCTAATAGCTAATTGCGAAATTTTTTCTTTTGTAACATTTTCAAGACAGTAGTACATAAGCACTTCTCTTGTTACTAGATCAATGCTTGAATCCAGAACAATAAGCACACGAAGCCAATGCTTCAGTTTTTCGTCCACAAAATCTCTAGAAACAAATATTTTGTACGCAATTTCAACAAATGTATTTGTGGTGCATTTCTGAGTTAATGAGTCGTGAATTTGATTTAATTCCTCGTCATTCACTTTTAGTTGTCGTCCTAGCTTTCCATCGTCTTTTGTTGTGGCGCGTAAGTAGAAAAATCTCTTTTCGGTGTTTGTGAAAATATGAGCAACAATTCGTAAAAATTCCTCCACCTCTAACTTAATATGATCAAGCTCATTTTGTGCGACACTCTCCAATGAAATTGCTGCTTGCCTCATTTCTGACGCAACCTCATCTTCAACCTCAAGCATTGTTGAAAGCTTGTGACGCAGATCTGATGTTGCTTCGGCGAAATGTATTTTGCCCTGAAGTATTCCAGCTAATTCCTCCTGAGTTATTCCAAGCTGCATTGCAGCCTGATTAATACTCATAGAGCTTTTAATTTTCATTTAAAGCCTCCATATGTTGTGTCCGCTACTGACCGTAACGGGAAATGTTGATATGACGCTTGTATTCCGAGATATCACAAAAGGCAAAAGGTATTTCCATATACGCCAAGCCTTTGTGCCATTGTTTGTTTTCAACGAGAATTCGAGCGCGCACCAAAATCATTGCCTGTTTGTGTACGATTACGCCACACCAGCAGCAAAAACGCGCCCCAGGATTAATAACGTTTACTACATCGCTTTCGTCATCACATATCCATTCAATACTTGATGAATCAAGTTTGATGGTGGCAAGGTGATGCTTGATTCTGGCAGGTTCTACGCTTGGAAGCATGAGCTTCATGTTTACCTCACATTGTAAAATGTACTTGTTACATGTTAGCACTCATAAAATAATTAGCAAGTTGACAATAATAGAAAGATTTATTATGGTGGGCTTATCATCACAAAGGAGTGAGTTACATGCAACATGGAGAAACGTACATTGAAGAGCTTGAGCTAAGGGCACCAAAAAGCGCAAAACAATCAGGAATTGCTTTGTCGCAAACAAGCATCAAAAGTCATCCGGATATGGATCCCATGGCAAGGATTTTGGAAACACAGGCGCGTGGTTATGAAGCAAAGCTACGTATCGCAAAGCAGATGCAAAGCAAACAAAAGAGGGAAGGCGCATAGCCTCCCTCCTTTTTAATATAATTAATGCTTGTGTTCAATTGTTTTGATTCCAGCTTCAGTTTTAATAAAGTTCATCACTTTATTATTACTCATCATATTGCGAATCATTTCTTGTTCTTGTTTGTTGTCGAGTCGTGAAGCCATGCTTGGATTGTCTTTGTACATTTCTTTGTACATCTTGATTTCAGTCGCCAACTCTTCATCACTTACATTCATATTATTTTGAATATAGATGGCGCGAGTGAGTAACGCGGCTTTTACGCGCTCCGTAGCTTGTACTGCGAAATCAAGTCGTAATTCAGCCTCAGTTTTTTTGATGTGAGTGAGATATTCAGAGAATTGAAGACCTTGTTGCATCACGTTCATAGAAAGCTCTTGTAGCATTTTCTCAATTTCTTGATTAACAAGAACTTGTGGAATATCGCCAAAAGTAGATTTTTTGATGAGTTGCTCAATAATTTCGAGTTCAACGCGTTGATTTTGTTTGTGAATGTGTTCGTGTTCGAGATTGTGACGAATTTGATTCGTTAATTCTTCCAGAGTCTTTTTTCCGTGCAAAAGCGCGAAGCTGTCATTTACTTCTGGTAATACGCGCTCAAAGACATCATTTACTGTTACAGTAAATGTAACTTTGACGCCGGCAAATGAAGCGTTATGATAGTCTTGAGGAAAGGTGAGCGCAAGTTCTTTTGTTTCACCTTTTTTCATGCCAACGACACCTTCTTCAAATCCAGGAATCATTTGTTTTTTTCCAAGCGGAAGCTTGTAGTTGCTTGCGCTCCCTCCTTCAAAAGCAACGCCGTCTTTGTATCCAACAAAATTAACATCCGCAATATCACCCATCTTTGCTTCACGATCAACGAGCGCTTCCGTAGCGCTGTATTCACGTAGCTCTTGTATTACCTTATCAACTTCTTGTTGTGTTACTTCAACATGAGCGTCTTTGACAGAAATTGATTTGAGATCGCCAACAGTAACTGTTGGGATTTGAATAAACGTTGCTGTGTATACAAATTCATTTTGTGGAGCAAGTTTCTCAAATTTAATTTGAGGTTGAGTGAGTGGTTCAATGTGCTCCTTGGTTAAAATATCAGGATAAGAATTTTTTACTAACATCTCGGCAGCGTGTTCATAGACAACCATTTCACCCGCCTGCGCGATTACTTTATCAAGTGGGGCAAATCCTTTGCGAAAACCTTTGATCTCAACGTGCTCTGAAACTTTTGCCGCAGCAGTTTCTAATTTTTTTGCTATTTCCTCATGCTCAAAAGTGACAGTGAGCACCACTTCACTTCCAGCGTTCTTTTTAATTGAATATTGCATAACGTGTATTACTAATGAATATGCGTATTTTGCATCAAAAAAAGCAGTAAGTCAACACGTACTGCTTTTTATCTTATCTCACGACATTCATCAAGACGTCTTTAAATATCGACGTGGTGATTGCTTGAGCGTTTGCTTGGATTTTTGCTCCTGTTCGAGTATCTGTTCCCGAGAGTGTGATATTAGTGAGTAGTGGCACGCTTTTACCTCTTTGATCGATTGTTGGAGTGATACCAATTTGTAGTCTCATTTCAGGTGCTTGAGTGACTACACCGGCGTATGAAGCAATGTCGCCAACATACCATTCAATTGTATTGCCATCAGGTAAGACGCGCACTGGAGAGCCATCAGTAACGTTGTACACGTCATCGTATTGCGTGTGAGGTGCTAGATGTGCCGTAACGACGACATTACTCAGTGGGTTTACTCCATTTTTTATTCTTACGAGTCCCCAGTATGCCGTGTATTCGTCAACGCTTGGTGGTAGTGATCCAATTCCGATCTGATCTCCCGTGTTGGTATAAAAAATTCCTTGAGATATGAGTTGAGGCGCTGAGCTAATAGGTATGACGAGTGGCGATGCAGTGCTGAGCGTGATCTCGTTACCGTGAATTGTTCCTACGACTTTAACCTTAACTTTAATATCTTGAGGTCCAAGATTTTCATTTTTTGGAATGAAGTTTGATAATGCTGCGATATCCAAATCCTGCGTATGAGTTTGACCAGCCTCGATGTCGAGAACAGGAAGCGTGATCACGTTTCGCGAAGCTTTGTATGTTTTTTCCAAAAAGTTTATATCAGTGAATTCACCTTCGATGGTTGCTTGCAACTGCGCATTCGTAAATGTCGCTGATTCGTTGTTGCTGATATTGATGCGTGCCGTGATTTGTTGTCCTGGGGAAATGTACGCGCTGTCGGTTATTGAATCAACTTTGATTTTTGAGTAATACGTTGTAATCGGTTGTGAGATTTGCGCGTAGATAATACTTTGATCATGCACGTTACGCGTAAGAGTGATAACAAGTGGCGCGTTTGATGGTGAGCCACCAATTGTACCCGTAATCATAAGCGATCGCTTTTCGTCGCTTAACGATTGTAGCGTTTGAGATGATTCATCGAGTGTAAATCCTTGCGCGTGAGCAAACGAGAGATTGTAATCACTGAGAGGTTGAGGAAGATTTGTGAAATCGAGCGCAAACGAAATTTCACTTCCAATAATCACGCTTGATGGTAGAGTTGCTTTGAGTCCCACTATTGATTCGTTAATGTGAAATTGAGTGAGCGTTGATTCTTGTTGAGGTTCGTTTAATTCATTGACATAATCCGTAACAAATAAAAGTGATATATCGGTATTAATGTTTGATAATAATTCACCACGTACCTCAAAAGATCCACTTTCTTGAGGGTCAAGTGTTCCTAGCGGAATGGTGAGCGCGACTTCTTCGAGCGCTGAACTTGCAATAACAGGGTTATGAAATGTTTGTGGAGAACGTAGTGTTATGTTTGTGTCGTGCGTTGGTTTTTTCTTTGAAGTATTTTCATAGGTAACGTCAAAAGTCGCAACTTCTCCAAGCACAACGTGTTTTGGCGCAAGTGTGATGCGGATTTGATTTTTTTGTTTGAAGATATTAAACGCAAGTAACGAAATTAGCGTTGCGCTCAAAATCACAACCGTTGCTCCAAGCGCAATATCAGTCCAGAGGTGGATTTTGTTGTGTTTGTAGGCGGCGATGCGTTGTACAAAAGGTTTTTTGCAAAGATAGAGTACTTTATGAATTCCTTTTTTATCAACGATCTCTACTGGTTCGCAGACTTGGTTTGATTCACTGTAATTCATAGGATGATTATATCATTGTTAGCTTAGGGCTGATAGATGAGAACAAATTACTAGTTTCTGGTTGCTGATTGTTAATTACTAGTTCA
>JADLGS010000066.1 GCA_020849205.1 Candidatus Falkowiibacteriota bacterium
CACCAGTAACTCCTTCGCTTGGTTGTGTAATGATGTCCACTTTCACAACTTTTGCGGGAGATAATGCCGCTGCAATGTATTTTGCAGGATCTTCACTCCATTCAATAATGTCAATTTTTTCACCGCCAAGTTCAGCAATGATTGTTTGGATACGAGCGCCGCGTTGACCAACACAAGAACCAATCGGATCAATTTGATCGTTTGCAGTAAATACCGCAACCTTAGAACGATACCCGCCTTCACGCGCGATTGATTTAATTTCAATCTCGCCAGAATCAATTTCAGGAATTTCAGTAGCAAATAATTTTGCGATAACTTGTGGGTGCGAGCGTGATACTAAAATGTGTGGTCCGCGCGCAGATTTTTCAACAGCAACAACATACACCTTCAAGCGATCTCCAATGTTGTATTTCTCGCCGCGAATCTGATGCTCAGGCGTCATCACCGCAGTTGCCTTTCCAAGATCAATCATGACATTGCGCCCTTCTTTGCGTGAAACAAATGCATTAAGCAACTCTCCTGCCTTATCTTCAAATTCTGTAAAGACGCGGTCGCGTTCAACTTCACGAAGTTTTTGAATAATAACTTGTTTTGCGGTTTGAGCAGCCATACGACCAAACTCTGTCGGCACTTCAAGCGTGGTGACGATCTTGTCGCCAACAGTATACTTCTTGTTAATCTTTTTTGCTTCTTCAAGTAAAATATCAGTTTTTGGATTATAGCGTAATTTTGTTTCATCAGCTTCTAACGCCTCATCAGCTTCTTTGCGCGATGAACTATCTTCAGTCACCACCTCGCCTTCTGGGTTAATGACCATACCTTCCACCCACTTCTTATCAAGACCATTGAGGCGGATTTGTTCAAGATGCGTTTCGTCAAAATCAACAACAACCTTTTCGTCCCAAACATCCATCTTTCCGGTATCCAAATCAAAATTAAAAACAATATTTTGATTCTTTTCACCAAAATCTTTGCGATACGCCGCCGCAAGCGCGGTATTAAGCGTTGCAGAAATATCTTCAATAGTTAAACCCTTCTCCTCTGCCAAAATCTTAATAGCTTCTTTGACTTGTTTAATATCCATAGTGCTTATAAAAAATAAATCGATCAGTATAAAGATACTCATCGGTACATACACTATACCACAAGCTCATTAAAGTAGCAAATGATGAATTTAGTAATAATTTCTATAATGTCTTACTGTGCATTCTTTTTTGCGTTCATCAAGTTGCATGGCAAGCAAATCAATTCGATAGGTATCATCATTAATTGAGTGTGAAAGGAGGTACGAAAAAATCGCGCTCTGAAAGCGTTCATATTTTTCTTGATGAAACTCTTCTTCTGGGAGTCCTTGGTATTCATGAAACTTTGCCTTCACTTCACAAAAGACAAGTTGATCATCTTCTTTGCAGACAATATCAATTTCACCAAATCGAGTATAAAAATTTCGCGCAACGATTTCACATCCTTTGCGCAACAAATATTCACATGCAATGTCTTCGGCAATCTTTCCTTTTTCACGAGTTGATTTCATATCAAGAAAAATTATAACATCAGGCGAATTTGTCGCAAGCAAGTTATACACAAACCAAGGTTATCGTAAAAATAAAAAAACCGGCCCCTCTGTTATACACAGATGTGTGGGGCCGGTGCTTACAATTCAGTAATATCATCAGTCTTAATGACTCTAACAACTCTGCTACCACTTTGACTTCGTGACACGGGAGTTGTAGAATCTACCGCTTCAACGTTGCGCGCTCCTTCACCAACCTTTTCTCTTAAGCGCTGACGAGAACGAGGAGGTGTAGTCACCTTTGCTGGCGCTGGCTCAAAAAAAGATCCGAGTTCACTCCATGCTCTGTCAGAGGCATACCTGGTAAACGAAGTGTCATATGTAGAAACAGAGTACAACACTTCAATCACATCAAGCAACTCACTGCTAACGTTTGGCTCAAGTTGCGTCTTGCTCACAAAAATCCGAAGACGTTTGCGCGCAAGCAGAATCAACTCATTCAAAACACTCGATTTGAGCTCGCCTCTGTTCCATAGCGGAGGGAGTAAGAGCGCGCGTGCTGGCGTATACGCGCTCATCGCGACTTTCACGCACTCATTGGACTGACCGGCAAGCAATGACACTTTTGCGCCATACTCGTGAACGCGCGCATCAAGCGCTTGATGATCAGGTAACGTACAGGAGACACCAGCTAAGGCATGCAGTTGTGCAAAGACCTTCACAAGCCACGGATCTCCCGGCGACACCACCGTCATCAAAGCCTCGCGAAATTCACTGACGTGAAGATTGTGGCGTTTACAGATTTCAAGCGATTGCTCAAGAAAATACTGTAGTGAGAGGTATGCGTTCCAGTCATATTCTTTACTCATTTGCCACCTTCTTGTATTTGTCGGCAAGCGATTGCAAAATATCGACATACTCAAGCGCCTCTTGTCGATACAATGACCCCCCAACAACTCCCTGGCTACATGCTCGCACTTCACGATACGTCGGCACATCAAGATGCGCCGACAAAAGAAGTTTTGCGAGCTGATAACAAAAGAATGTTGATTGATCTGGCGTATGAGCACTGTCGAGTCCAACAAATGCTACTTGACTCACCATAGTAGCAAGCTCAGGATTTGGCTCTCCCAGATGCGTGATTGATGCATAGACTTCAAAGAGAAGTCGATAATGATCCAAAGTTGGATCTTTTTTTATCGCTTCAATTGAGTCATCAAGTGCTGTCGACAAAATCGATAATGCTTGCGCATCACGTTTTGTTTCATCGACAACATTGACCGGCGTCTTCATCATCTCGCGATACTCATCAAGTCCACGCATTGCTTTGGAAGCAGGTGAGCAGGCGAGGAGGATACAGGATACAGCAGACAGGATATAGAATCGAATATTCATATTCCCTCCTTACGAGAGTAGCGCGGTGAAATTGCGAACATGCGCCTCAACATCTTTTCGATTCACCTCTTCTTCGGAAAGTCCTGTGAGCGCCGCATGCATTCGATGGATCACTTGAGTTGTTTCTTGTGACGAGAGTAGTCGCTTTGCGTCACTTTCATACACATCAAGTTCATTTGCAATCGTACGAATAAATCCACTCTTTACCTCGTCCAAATACTTCACCAACTCAGACACATCAAGCATCGGGTAACGATTGTTGAGATAGGTAAAACTGGGATGCGTAAGAATTTCTTGATACAAATCCACACGAGATGCGAGTGGAAAAACTGACTGCAGTCTAACTTCATCAGAAAACGCTTTGAGGAAAAACGGATGACGATCAAAGAAATATTCAACCTGACGCGCCGATGGCATCGGCGTGCGATTAACATAATCCTTCTTAGTCACAAGCACCTCATCAAGCAATTCGATGAGCGCAGGAACCGTCTTACCAAAGACATTGACGAGAAACGAAATGACGTGAGCTTTGGGAAGCTTTTTTGTCAGCTCCAAAGTAATAATACTAAGTGTTTAAATGTGCGAATTAACATTATTGCCCATACCAAAACCTCCTTTTAAAGATAGAGTAAGGGACTCTAGAACTTACAACATTTCAAAGGTTTTGTCAACCACGGCAGTCGCGACTGCCGTGGTTGACGATAAGCGAGATATATGGTACAAAACTTTGATATTTGAACCTTTCAACAACAGGAGGTCATATGACCAACTTTCGTGATCATTGGATAATACAAAGCTTCATGATGCCATTTCAAATGGCACTCCTCCCCTTTATGTGGGCTATTGGAAATTTCACAGGCTCGTTTGATATCATCACGGCATTCAAAAACCGACCGTCAAACTTTCGCAATGATATCGCCGAAATCAAGACGAATCTGTCGTTGGCGCTCTATTACCTGATATGGATATTTATGCATGCCGCCATCGTCGCATTCTATCTTCTTGATGGATTTGCCTATTGGGTGGTGCCAGCCATCAAAGAATGGCATCCTAATTTCCATTACGTTGCGGGTGACTTTTTGCCTTCACGAACAGCGATAGAATTTTACTTGGGTTTAGTTGGTGTCTATACTGGTTGGAGAAAAAAAGAAAAGATTGAATATGCAAAAGCTAATCCCACGATTGAACTCATTGATCAACAGCGTGGTTTCATGATTATCGCTCGTTGGCATATTACCACCTACATCTTGTATATGCTCTCAAGAATTTTCCCTCAGCACATACATTTTGATGACAGTATGTTTGTTACCTGCGGAATCGTCACGGCACTCTTTGCGCTTGGCGAATTCGCAGAAAAAACATTCATGCCCAAGGCGATCAAATAAAAACACAAAGCCCCCTTCGACTACGCTCAGGGGGCTTTTTTTATTCTCAATTACTTCCCAAGTCTTTGCATTCGTTCTGCAACTTTCTTTGGTAACACTTTATAGTATTCATACAAGAGCGTTCCAAGCCAAACAACAAATCCGATGATCCAAAGGAGTGTCCAGTAGCGTCCACCAAGATACGGTACTGCTTCGTAGCGGAAGAAAAATACGAAGGTGAAGATAACTGCCATGGTAAAAGCAAAAGTTCCAAATTTTTGCCAGTACTGAGCATAGATGCGATTTTTCATCGCGTCTTCTTTTTTGGATATAAATCGAGATGCGATATAAATACCATACATTAAAACTAAAACCACCAAAAACAAAACTTCGTAAGGGGTCGAGAGTTCACCAGGACGAGATTGCATCCAATACGATGCAGAAATAATTTTTGAAAAATCCATAATGATAAAACTTAATGCACCTATTATATCGCCTTAACAAAAAAGGGCAACAGGAGTTGCCCACACCTCTATCGAGTCAATACTACACAAAAATGATAGGGGCCTACAGGAGTATTCACAGCAACGCGAAATCCTTGTTCGTTTGCAAAAGCAAGGATATCTGTTTGACTCACGAGATTACTTGCTATTGGACCAAATCCCGTATCACCCTTACTCCAATCAACAATCACGAGCACACCATCGGTTTTGAGTAAGCGCGACGCTTCCTGCATGATCGCTTTTTTGTCAGTATTTTGAAATAACACATTAATCAAAAAAGCCATATCAAGACTATGCGCTTTAATAGACGTCGCGCCCACTACTTCAAGATTTGATTTTACCAGTTCAATATTTAAAATATTTTCACTCTTCGCGCGAATTTCAATTGATTGCAGAACATGATCAAAAATATCAACCGCATACACCTTGCCCGTGATCCCCACTTTGTGCGCCAACGGAATAGTAAAATACCCACCCGCTCCCGCGCCTAGATGTCCAACGACACTTCCCTCCACAACCCCGCTCAAATCAATAATTTCTTGTGGTGTTAAAAATTGTAATCCTCCGATCGCCATACAATTATTTCATTGATGAAAAGAGTGGTCCCAAGACTGTCACGAGCAACTTCGTGTGTAAGTTAAACATCACGAGTCCGCCAATAAGTCCTAGCACAAACCCAAAAACTTGATAGTACAAACTTGATCTTCCGGGCCCTAAATTCTTCTCGACCCACGCAATTTTTCCAAATTCACGATAGATAGCGTCATACTTATACGCAATCATAAATCCCATGACAATCAACGTTATACCAAATATAAAGTTAAACATATATGCGTAGTATAGCAAATAATGATGTATTGACGCCAATGATAGATTCAAGTATACTATCACTACCTAATTAAGGACGACTAGCTCAGCTTTTTAGAGCATCTCGTTTACACCGAGAGGGTCAGGGGTTCGAATCCCTTGTCGTCCACATCGTTTATCTAACGCTCAGATGGCGAAACTGGCAGACGCAC